>NZ_JAQSEA010000045.1 GCF_029946185.1 Prosthecobacter sp. | reverse complement strand
CGCTAAGGCCGAATCCTGCGCTGGCTCCCAGTGCGCCGCCACCCATCATGGCGCTGACGTCGGGCATCTCCAGCGAGTCTGGGGGGGCCTCTGGGAGGGAGATGGCGGAAGTCATGCTGGTGCTGACCAGCTTCTTCATGGGCATGGTTTTGTTGATGGAGCTGCGCTTCTTTTGCTGCACTTTGTGCTGGAGATCGGCGCTGGCCTTGGCGCCCTGTGCGGTGCCGCCACCGGGGAGGAAGTCGACCTGCTTGTCCATGACTCCGCTCTGGAAGACGATGAAGAGGGCGAGCACACCGAGGCCGGCGTGGATGAGGATGCTGAGGAGGAGGGAGCTGGCGCCTGCCTTGCGCCACATCTGCACGAACTGGTTCGGCGGCTTGGCGACCTCGATGTGGGTGAGCGCGGGGGGATGAAAGATTTCGCCTTCGTGATGCTCGGCCACGACTGCTGCTACGGCCACCTCTTCGTCATCGGCTGGCTCGGCCAAGACTGACATGGGCGTGCTGGGCGCGGGCATCATGGGAATGACACTCACAGCGACTGGCACCGCAGCACTGGCGTGGCCAGGCGCAGCCGTGGGCACCGTGCCGGTGGAAGGCGCGGGCGGTGGCATCATGGCGGGCATGGCCATCTGTGGCATGTAGCCGGGCGGATACCCCGGCATCTGCGGCGGGTAGCCATGCGGCGGCGGGTAGCCGGGTGGATACCCCGGCGGCATCTGCGGTGGGTAGCCGGGTGGATACCCCTGCGGCAACAGCTGAGTGGCACCCGGGGGAGGTGGTGGCGGCTGAGGATTTGGCGGAGTTCCAGGTGGCGGCGGATTCATGAAGCACTGCTTTTCAGAATATCAGGACGGAACTGCCGCCCGGTTTATTGGGGTGCAGGCAAATAAAAGCGGAAAGAAGTCAGAATCCTTCTTCACCGCCGACGGTGAAAGTCACGTTGGCAATCTTGGCGACTGCGAGGGCGTTGAGAACGTCGATGACACGCTCGTAGGTGGCCTGCTCCTCCGCCTGAATGGTCACGATGACCTTGGCCTGGCGGTTGTCCGCCTCCTCTTTGAGACGCTTGAGTGTGCTGATGAAGTCGGGGAGAGCTTTATCGGGACGGTTGCTGTCAAACTCCTCTTCATTGAGGGTGACGGCACCGGTTTCCTCAACACCGACGATGATTTCATCCGGCATTTCGGTGGGAGCATCTGCGCTGGGAGGAGCGAGACCGGGGAGCTGGCTCTTGAGCTCGCGCTCGACCTTCACGGAGCCAACCATGACCATGAAGAAGAGCATGATGACGAAGACGACGTCAATCATGGGGGCGATCTGGAAGCCGACAGCGAGCTGTTCGACTTCAATTTCGCGATGCTTTTTTTTGCCGGGGGCAGACATGAGGAGAATGAATTACTCTTTGTTCAAGGCAGAGAAGGAAATGTCATCAATACCCGCCTGGGCAATGACACTCATGACGCGCTGGATTTCGATGGCAGGGAGTCGTTTGTCGCCGCGAATGACTGCACGGTACTTGGGATTGGCATCGTGGCGGCTGCGCAGTTTTTCGACGAGCGGCTCCACGATATCATACGCGTTATTTTCAAAGAGGATGGTCGCCTTGCCATTGGTCCAGCGCACATTGAGCGCGGCCTCGTTCATCACGTCTTTTTCCTTCTTTTTAGCATCTTTAGCGACAGGGAGAACAATCGCCTTGTCGATACTCAACACCTGCGCCGAGGTGATGCTCATAAAGAAAATGAGCAACACCAAAAGCACGTCAATCATCGGAGCTATTTGAAACTCCGGTTCGCCGTCACCACCGCCGCCGCCGCCACCCATAGTGTTAGAAGGTCAAGGGTTGAGTATTATGAGATAAGAAAGCAAGGACTCAGGCTGCAGAGACAGTCTGAACTTCACCTGCGACCCAGTTGGGAATGGCGGCGTAGAATTCTTCTTCACCGACGTGGGCGTCTTTGAGATGAGCGTAAGGCATCTTGCGGAACAAGGCCAAGACGATCTCCTGAAGATCGCTCATGCTGACCTGAAGACGATTGCGGAGGAAGTAGAAGAACATGAAAGCCGGGACGGCAATGAAGAGACCGGAAGCGGTGGCGATGAGCACCTCGCCGATGGCGCCGGAGAGCTTGGCAGGGTCCCCTGCACCGCTGGTCTTCAGGGTGGAGAAGGCGCGCATCATGCCGGTCACGGTGCCGGTGAGGCCGATCATGGGGGTGCAAACGCCGATCACGGAGAGGTAGTTGATGCGGGTCTGGATGGAGGCGTTGACTTTGTTGAGCTCGCTGAACAGGGCGGCTTCGGTGGCTTCATGGCCATCTCCGAGGAAGCTTAACCCGACGCGGGTGGTGCTGGTGAAGGCGGAAGGACTGCCTTTGCAGAACTGGTAAGCGCCGACGTAGTCTCCCGCACGGAAGAGATCCTGAACCTGTGCCACCTGGGCGGGAGGAGCGGCTTTTTTGATGGCGGTGCGCATCCAAAGATCAACGGTGAGCCAGACGAGAGCGATGGAGCAAGCGGTGATGGGATACATGACCCAGCCACCTTCAATGAAGCGGTCGATCATCGACTCCGAATGAGCCTCCTCGACGGCAGCCCCCTCAGCAGGCGCGGGCTCCTGGGCATAGAGGTTGAATGAAGTAAGGACACCGAAGGCCAGGAGGACGCAAAGGAACGCGCGGGCGGGGCCGTTGGGGATGTGGCGGGTCATGAGGGTGGCAGTGGTGGTTTGCATGGGGAAAATATTCAAGCTTTGGGTTTGGACTCGGTGGATTGGGCAGGCTCGCCTTCGTTGGGTTTGGCAGCGTCCGATTTGCCGTCAGCGGCGGCGGCAGCCTCTTCCTCGGCGACATTTTTCATTCCGGCAATCGCGGCTTTTTCCTTGATGGCGGATTCGGCGATGGGGGAGCCGGGATAGGAGTCACTGATGCGAGCAAGGAAGGCGTTGGCGTCCTCGTAGCGCTTCATTTTGATGAGTGTTTTGGCAGCATTGAGCTCGGCCTCAGGCACGCGCTGCATCTGGGTGCCGTAGAACACTGGAATGCGCAAATAGGCCAGCAATGCTTTTTCCCACTCTTTCTTGCGGGTGTAAACATCTGCAATGAGAGCCCACAGCGAGGCGCCAATGGCAGAGTCGTCGGTTTCCTTCAGGATGCTCTGGGCTTCAGCAATGATGCTGGCGTAGTCCGAGGTGGTCTGGCGCTCAATGTCGAGCTGGATAATGCGCAGGCGCATTTTCTGCGCGTCTGTGAGTTTCAGAGCGCGGAGAGCCGGCAGTGATTTCACCACATCATCGAATTTGCCGCCCTGGTTCAAGGCTTCAATGTAGGCGAAGAACAAATCGATGTACCAATTGCCCTCGATGCCTTCGAAGTGCTCAAAGAAGTCACGGCCTTTCTTCAGCACGGCGATGGCTTCATCGGTCTTGCCTTTGGCAAGCAGGTCGGCGGATTCGGTGAGTTCAGCGGGATAGGGCCACTCCAAGGAATCGATGTTCTTTTTGTCCAGAATGGTGACAGCCTTGTTTTCACCGATCTGAACGGTGCGGACAATCTTGCCTTCTGGACTGATCGAAAACTCGGAGGAGAAGACGCGATTGCCATCTTTGAGAACGATGGCCTGCCCAAAGGCGGAACCTGCGGCAACGACGGCGAAAATGAACAAAAAGCGGGCGAACGAGTGCATGGAAATCGTGGGGTGGGTTCGCATCGAATTACAGGGTGGGGAGAAGTTTTTGAGCCTCTTTCATTTCTGGCTGCCCCTCAAGATCCTTGCGGTCGACCATCTCCTGCAGTGTTTTTTTGGCCTCATCGAGCTTCCCGAGAACCTGAAAAGATTTGGTGCATTGAAGATAGGCCTTGGCCATTTCATCCTTCCATCTTTGATGGGCGATGAAGACGCGCTGAAAGTAGGCGATGGCCGCCTCGTGCTTGCCTTGCAAAGCCTCGATCTCGCCGAGCATGCGCAGGGCATTGGCGGTGGCGTGACCACGCCATTCCTTGGTGTTGGCGACCTGCTCAAAGATCTTCTTAGCCTCATCATACTTCTTGAGTTTGACGAGCGTTTTGGCCTCCCCCTGAGTGGCATCCAGCACATGGGAGCTGCCGGGGTAGTTGTTCAAGGCATCGCGGAAGAGTTCGAGAGCCTTGTCGTTGTCACCTTTTTCAAAGGCGATTTCAGCCAGGCCGACAGGAGCGCCGTCTGAGAACTCGCTGTCTTTGAAGAGATCTCTGAGGCGGGTATAGCAGGCGGTGGCTTTTTCGAGGTCGCCTTTTTTACGGGCACTGTCACCGACAATGTTCAGCAGCATCGGGCTGAGGTCATCTGGCTTGGCGACTTCGACGATGATCGTGAGATACTTCTCAGCCTTATCAGGCATTTTCATGACTTTGGCGAGCCATGCCTTCGCAAACAGAATACGCATCTGAGCGGTGCCGTTCATCGCGGCCTGCGGCGGGGTCAGCAGTTCTTCGATCTGTTTTTCAACATCTTCAAAGGTGAGCTCTGCGGCGGGAGCTGCTTCGGCAGGCTTCGCACCATCTGCGGGTGGAGTCGTTGGAGCAGCAGAGGCGCGGCGGCGTTTAGGAGCGCTAATCGAAACCAACTGCTGAATCAAGCCTTCCACCTGCTGGTTGGCGACGATGGGGATGCGGCCTTTGATTTCGCTGGCCAGCAGCTTCTTGGCTTCTTCAACCTTGCCTTCTTTAATGTTGGAGCGGCTGATCCAAAGGACAGCCTTGAGTGCGAGATCCTCGTTATTTTTGTGAGTGTTGTAGTAACGCTGCCACATCGCTGCCAGTTCTTTCCACTTTGAGCCTCCGACGTAGAGGTCAGTCAGCTGGTCCATGGCATAGGTGAGCACATCGTCAGTCTTCGCTTTGTCCACGGCGAACTCGAATTGGATCATCGCGTTGGCATAATCGGCGCGTTGATTGTAAATATCCCCGAGGAGTGCATGCACCTGACCGACATTCTGATCATTGGGAGCATCCTTGGCGATGCTGAGAAGTTCAGTTTCCGCCGCCTTTTTGTCCCCGCTCTGGAAGTCAATGAAAGCGAGACGATAGCGCGCATCCACGACGAACTGCCCCTTGGGATTGTCCTTCATGTAGGTCTTGAGCGCCTTGGTGACGCTCTTGGAGTCGTTCTGGTAAAAGTAGGTCAGAGCGATGCGGTACTGGAGATCGTCCTTATAAGTGGTGGTCGGGAATTCCTGGAGCAGGAGTTCATAAGTCATGCGGGACTCGTCGAAGCTCTGCATTTCGAACAGCACGCTGCCGATGAGGAAGCTCAGCCGTTCTTTGTCAGCCTTAGGGAAGCTCATCGCTTTTTTCCAGGCAGCGATCGCTTCCTTGGGCTGCTTGTTTTGATAGGCCAGCATGCCGAACATCATTGAGACTTCACCGACCATTTCACTGTCTGGAAAGGATTCGATAAACTGTTCGCACTGTTCGCGCGACTCCTTGATGCGTTTCAAGGAAGCATTGACCATGATGAGTCCGTACATGCACTTGTCCCGCTGGGCGAACTGCTTGAAGTCTTTGACGACGACTTCAAAGGCGAGAATGGCCTGCCAGAGGCGGGAGGGATCTCCGGGGCCGATGTCCGTGACGGCCCCCATTTCATAGTAGCAGCGGCCGAGGCGATAATAGAGAGAGGCATCATAGTCTGAGCGCTTCTCGATCTCCGCCATGATTTCCTTGTTGGCCTTGACCTTGGTTTCGATTTCGTCCTTGCGCACGCCTTTCG
Organism: Prosthecobacter sp.; assembly: GCF_029946185.1. Taxonomy (GTDB): domain Bacteria; phylum Verrucomicrobiota; class Verrucomicrobiia; order Verrucomicrobiales; family Verrucomicrobiaceae; genus Prosthecobacter. The sequence continues at coordinate 1,329 of NZ_JAQSEA010000045.1, read as the reverse complement.
CGGTCTTGAGCTGGACCTCGAGCTTCGCGACCTGCTCAGCCTGGATGCGTGAGATTTCAGCTTTTTTGCGCACGAGCTGGTAGGCGCCGAGAGCTTCCTTGTAGGCCTTTTTTTCCATCATCTCATCACCCAGCTTGAGATAGATGTTGTTCATCTGAGCAATGCTGTCACCACCCGAGGCAAAGTTGCGCACCTTGTCCATGAGCGTGGTGGCTTCATCGAGCTTGCCGCTGCCGACATAGATGTTGGCGGCCAGCATGGCGGCCTGGATGGATTCCGCACTGCGGATGCCGTCTGCAAGCACATTGGTGAGGATTTTGAGCGCCTCCTCTTTCTTGTCCTGCTTATTGAGAGTGTCGGCAATGATGAGCCCGGCCTCTGCTTTTTTCTCTGGTGAATCGCGCACCACGTCGGTCAGCACTTCGATGCCTTTGTCTTCCTTCTTGCTGGCAATGTAGGAGCGGCCCAGAGCCATGCGGACATCGACGAGCGCCGAGCCTTGGGGAAATTCCTTCACGTAGGCCTCAAGTGACTCAATCGCCTTCGGGTAGTCGTTGAGGTTGTAGTGGCAGGCACCCTCAATGAAGAGAATGTTTTCGAAGGGCTTGTTGTTGAGATTTTTCTTCGCGACGGCGAGCTTGGCAAGCGCCTCCTGGTATTTGGCCTCTACGAACAGAGCGTTGGCAGCATTGATCAGAGCTTCCGTTTCCTGCTGGATATTTAAAGCGCCCGGGACAGCCGGAGCCGCCGGTGGTGCAGGCTTAGGAGCCTGGGAAAACACAGGCGTTACAGCGGCCAAGGCCAAGACGGCACAGAAAAGGGGTCTCATGAGTTGCAGGGTGCGTTCCACTTCAGCACAAATTACAAAAAAACTACGGAGAAGCACAAGATCGAATTTACACATGTCATGAAATGATTGTGCAAAAGCGTTGAGCCTCAGGGGGAAACTGACATTTTTCGATAAAGAGATCCGAGATTAGCAGGATGGCTATTTTTGTCACGGGAGAAAAGTCAAAAGGACAAATTCTATCCACACCCCAGAAATAGGAAGCTGGATTTTGCTCCCAAAGGTGTGGTCTAATATCAAGGTGCGTTGAAAACGGGTCTATTTTCTCGTGCTGAAAATCTTCTCGGAGAGAGCGTCAGGTGATGGCGGAGCCAGGGTGTGGCGGGGCTGGTTGCAGACGCTGCTGGCGGGCGAGGGATGCGGCGGAGCGCTGGCTTTGCTTCCCTGATTGTTGCTGGAGGTACCCACGGAAGCACTCGCTAAAGCTCAATGCCGTTAAGCTATAATTTCTGTACTTTGTCATTTGATGGTTAATTGAGGTG
>NZ_JAQSEA010000044.1 GCF_029946185.1 Prosthecobacter sp. | reverse complement strand
CTTCGTAGCTCGACTCAGGAGAGCGAAGAAGGAAGCCCATGATCAGCGATCAAGACACAGCCTGCTAAACGGAAATGAGTTTTGCGAAGCGCTACAACGCATAACCAGCAGCAAAAAATCAAGCTGTCATGGAATCTGGTATCCTTTAGGTCCTTCGGAAAGGACACGACCCCTTCGTTGACCGCTTCATGCGTAAGCCCTGTGGACGGCCCCAATCCAAACGCCCCACCTGCTTTTACCGTGTCGTCTAAAGCCCCGCATGCAGCAAAGCACTGCTGGAAGCAGCAGTATAAGCGCCTTCAGCAACTGCCTCTTAGCGGCTCCCCGGCACCATGCCGCCGTATCTGGCATTGCCTTCCCAAGACCGCGGGCGGTTCCATGGAAGACTGCTGTACTCGCTGCTATCCGGTCCGACCACCTTCTTGCGTTTCGGTTCATCCGAGCTGCAGGAGGAAAGAGAGCATGCGGCGGTACTAATCAATAGCAGAAGGCTGAGCAGTCGTGTCTTCATGAGGTTCTACCTATGCACTCGACGAATCAATTCTGCACCAAGTTTTCGAGGATGACCCGATCTCCTGGCATGATGACCTGCCCGTTGACGACTGCATCCGGCACGATGGCCGCCATCGAGTTCTTGCCATCGACGGACATGATGCTGATTTTGCCGACGGTTTGCGCACCGCGGGTGACAATCAATTTGGTCTGCTCAGTGAGACCGGCGCTTACGCCCGCATCAATAATCACAAAACCCCAGTCATAGTTCACCGCGATAACTCGGGAACTCAGGCTGTTGCGCTCGAAGTTCTTACGGCGGTCTTCGATTTTGTGCATCACTTCATCCACACGCTTTTGGATGCCCGCGACCTTGTCTTCTTCAGCAGCCACTTCTTTCTTCTTGAGTTCAGCCTGTGCCTCAAAGTCGAGCTTTTCCTTCTTCAGCTTTTGCATACTCTCGACCATCGTCTCTGGCTTCATGCCCTGCGGGAGATTTATAAGGAGGTCTTCCAGTTCCTTTTTCTTCTTTTCCTTCACCGCAAGCTCTTCCTGGGTGCGCGTGATTTCTCCCTGGGTTTGGGCGAGTTTGTTTTTCTGTGCCTTGAGCTTCTCTGCCTCGACATCCAGATCCCCCTGCACGCGGGCGATCTCGGCCGCCAGCTTGGGCACTTCACCCGTGACTGGACGAAGAAGTTTCTCCTGAGCCTGCTTTTCGCTCGTGATATTGGCGTTAACGCCCGCAATTTTGGTGCGCACTTCGGCAAACTCACGCCCGTTTTGATGGGCGAAGAAACTGGCTACGAGAATCACCACTGCGCTAAGGATGAAAAGAACTTTGGTCATGGGAAGGAGAGTCGGGGAAAAAAATCAGACGAGGAACTGCTGGCAGCGATCATTTGGCGGGAGGTGCTGTTCCAAACGGATCAGCGGTACTCGGCGGTGTGGCTCCTCCTGCAGGAGGGGCGGCTCCAAATGGATCAGCACCCATGGCGGGGGGCGCAGCCGGGGCAGGGGCGGCAGGCGCTCCAAATGGATCTGCGCCCATGGCGGGTGCTGGTGCCGCAGGCGCACCGAAAGGATCTGTGCCCATCCCTGCAGCAGCGGGAGGTGTGGCGGCGTCCCCAGGGGCTGTGGGTGCAGGAGCGGCTGTGCCCTCCGGTGTTTTGGCTGCGGCTGTCTTGGCGCTCTGCTCGGCGGCGGCGACCACAAGATCACCTGCCCGAATGCTCTGACCTTCAGCAAGGCTGCCTTTGACCAGATCGGCAACGGCGGAATTCTGCTCCACATCACGGACCTTCAGCTTGGCAACAACGTCCTTGCCGCGTTTCACTTCGAGATCTGCATTGGCGAAAACACCACCACCGTTGCCTTTATTAAGCACCACAAAGCCCCAGTCTGTGTAGGAATGCGAGACCTTGGCGGTGAAATCATCATCCACAATGCCGCGCCGACCACGGGCTTCTCTTTCCTCAGCCTCTTTGGCAGCATTCGTGAGGATGGTGATTCGTTCCGTCGCGGCAGCCAGATGCTGAATCTGGTTGGTCAGTGCAGACTCTGCTTCGGTGCGTTGCTTTGTAATGTCATCAATCTGAGTCAGCAGCGACTTGATGTCACCAGCCTCGTCGATTTGCTTTTGGTTCTGTGTCACCACTTTGGTGGTCTGCTCCAGATTAGTCTTCACAACCGCCAATTCCTGGTCTGCAGTCTGAGCCTTGAGCGCAAACTCTGCCACGGAAGCCTTGGTCGTTTCAAGCTCCTGATTCGCCATGTCACGCTGCGTCTCACGGCTCTTTTTCGCCTCTTCTGCTTTGGCGATGTGGGCCTTCATTTCGACCAGATTGTCGTTGGCAAACCCCTCGCGTTTACGCTCCTCAACGAGAAGCTTTTGGTTCGACCATGCAAAAAAACAGGCGACGCCGAGACAGACGGCAGAGAGAGCAGATAAGATTTTCCAGACCATACGAATGCGAATTTGAGAAATTAAGGACCTTTTTTTACCGGAAACGCAGGCTTTCGACAACACCAATCTTTACGCATTTTTCCTTTCGACCGGAATCCTGCTTGTGTCTGACGCAGCCAGCGGCTAAATCAGCGGCGTCAGGGGCCGCGGATGCTCAGCTTGCGAACCCCGCCAGGTCCTGACGGAAGCAACGGCAGCCTGTCTGTCCATGTCGCGGTTCCCTGGCACCTTTATTACTTGTCGTGGTCATTGTTCAGCAATGCCCGTCAAATCCGTCCGAATTCGCTGAGCCATCGCTTCGATCTCAGCCTGGGACACCCCATCCCCCCGCCAAGCCAGGGTCACCGTAATCTGTCCGGCGTAGTCTGAGACAAAGATGCCTAGCCCCGGCGGCGCACAGACGCTTGGAATGGTGAAGACATTTTGTACCGCTGCCCCGGCAAATTCCGTGCGGCCCGGCAAAAATGCGCCTGTATGGGAATGAAACAGACTGCAAATCTGCCCCATGTTCGTCCAGCGCACCATTGGGATGAACGTACTCAGCGGGAAATGCGCCGCCAGTTTCGTCAGCGCCTCGGAAGCCTGCGGCATCCCTTCCTTCATCGCTTCACGGTATTTTTCCAGCAGATGAGCGACCGTTTGCTCCAGAGTGCTGAGTTCCCCCGCATCAAGAAACAGCGGCATGGCCCCCATGTGGTTGCCGAAAATCAGCTCCCGGCTCCGTCCTCGCAGTTGCATCGGCAGATGCAGGTGGATCTCTGGGCTGCTCCATTCACGCCGTTCATGCAGCAGCCGCAAAGCGCGTGCGGCGACGGCCGCATAAAACGGCATCTGCATAAAATCACCACACAGCGCGCGCAGGCGCGCCACGGCCTTCCCAGATTCTTCGTGGGAAAGCTCGATCAGCCGATACTCAGGCCGTCCGCCGATCGGCATCCCCTTCATCCATGCGGAGAGGCATCCCGCCGTCGTCATCGCCTGCAGTCTGTTCATCAGCGGTCGGGCTCTCTTGTACAATTGGGCCGGCGTTTCGCTTGGCGGCGCTGTCAGCAGTGGCGGCCCCGAGGCACAGCCCCCCGCAGCCAATTTCTCCAGCAGCAGATTGATCCCCGTCCCATCCAGCAGTGCATGCCGCCAGCTCAGCAGAATCACGTGCCCGCCGTCAGCACCCCACGGAAAAACCTCCATCCATAAAGGCGTGCTCAGCTCACCGGTACTGCTTCTCCCCTGCAATCTTTCTTGAATGACCGCCGCATCCGGTGGCAGCGGTTGCGCAGCATGCCAGCAGATCGGCGGCGCCGCGATCGGCCCCGCTGTCTCCCACACCCACCGCCAGCCACGCCATTGCCGCTTCAGCCGCGCGCCCAGCATCGGGTGCATCGCATGAATCTGTTTCCAGCCCTGCGTCAAAATCTGCGCGTCCGGCCTCCCCTCCAGCCTCAGCACGGTCACACCCCAGTGCGTTCCCTGCCCGCTCCGGCGCATGAAGGCCTCAAGTCCCCCGAGGAAAAAATCGACCGTGGTGGCGGGCTGGATCGACATCACGCGGCCTGGCGGCGTTTTTCTTCCAAAAATCCGGCCAGCGCAATCGCCGTGGCAAAACGTTCCCGCGTCATCTCCACCGGATTGATCGTCAGCCGGAAGCGTTCCTCGATCAGCAGCAGCAGTTGCATCATCGCCATGGAATCCAGCCCCATGGAAAAAAGGTCCGTGTCAGGTGTGAGCGGTTCCTGCGGTTCAAGAATATGTTCGGCGGTGAGCAGTTCGATCACGGCGGCGGGGCTGATGGGCACTTCAGGCATTCCATCAGAGAGAGCCTGCATCATGCGACACGTCAAGAATCCCCTGCATGCGTATTTGCCTACAGGAGAAGGTTGCACAATGCCATCCCTCCGCCACGGTGCGCGCCCCTATGAATAAGCTGGACGAAATCATCGCCCACAAGCACACCGAACTGCAACGCCTGCTGCCACGCGCTGAAAAGCTCCGTGCCGCCGCAGCCCTGCGCAATGACGTACGCTCCTTTTACGATGCCCTGCGGAATGACCCCACGCGCCTCAGCATCATCGCCGAAGTCAAACGCGCCTCACCCTCCGTCGGCACCATTGCCACTGACTTTGATCCCCTGACCATCGCCCGTGGCTACGAAAAAGCCGGTGCCAGCGCCATCTCCGTGCTCACCGACGAAAAATACTTCCAGGGCCGCCTGGAATATCTCACTTTGATCCGCGAGCAGCTCGACATTCCCTGCCTCCGCAAAGACTTCATCATTCACGAAGCCCAGATCTTCGAAGCCGTCGTCGCCGGGGCAGACGCCATCCTCCTCATCGTCGCCGCGCTGGACCAGCCCACCCTGGAGCACCTCCTCGAAGTCGCCCACACCTTCCAGCTGGATGCCCTCGTCGAAGTTCACAACCTCCCCGAACTCGAACGCGCCCTCGCCACCGACGCCCGCATCATCGGCGTGAACAACCGCAATCTGAAGTCCTTCACCGTCGATCTCGCCACCACCGAGCTGCTCGCCGAGGAAATCCCCGACGACATCGTTCTCGTCTCCGAAAGCGGCATCAAAACCCCCGCCGACGCCCTCCGCCTCGCCGAAGCCGGTGCCGACTCCCTCCTCATTGGCGAAACCCTCATGCGCAGCCAAAACATCCTCGCCGACCTCCCCCAGTTTCGCGCCTCCACCGAAAAGTAGCCATCTCGCTCCGTGAGATGAGCCCAGCGCGTTCGCATTCGCGCAACACTTTCAAGTTTCCTACCCTTTTGCCAGCTGCGCCGCCAGTTCCGCGATCAAACTCGTCAGCGTCGTCAGTTCCAGGCCCACCTCCTGCTTCGGCAGCACCAGCAGCAGCTCCGTCGTCGGCACCGGCGCGGCCAGCGGCACAAACACGCATCCCCCATGCGGCATCTTGCTGGCATGGCGGGGAATCAGCGCGACTCCCCCCATCGTTGTCACCGTTCCCAGCATCATGGGGAGTGAGTCCACTTCACTCACGATCTGCGGGTCAAATCCTGCCCGCTGGCAAATCGCGCGCAGAAACTCCCGGCGGCCGGGGAAGGAGGCGTCCGAAAGAGAGACCCAGCGCTCATTTTTCAGCGCGGCCAGTTTGATCACCTTCTTCTTCGCCAGCTCATGATCCTCCGGCAGCAAGGCCGCCATTTGATGCCGTGAGAGCGTGCGCGTGGTGAAGAAAGCACGATCACCGTCAGAGATGTTGCCCAGGATCGCCGCGTCCAGTTCGTGATTCCGCAGCCGGTCAAGCTGCGCACGCGGCGGCAGTTCAAACAAGCTCACCTGCGCCTTCGGGTGCCGCTGCCGGAACTCACGCACCGCAGGCACCACCAAGTCATCTAGAAACGGTGCCATGAACCCCAGTCTCAGCGTGCGCCGTGCCTTGCCAAACTGCTCGCGCAGCTGCTGCGCACCCGTTTCCGCATCACAAACAATCTGCCTCGCCTTCGGCAGAAAAAAACGGCCTGCCTCAGTCAGATAGATGCGCTTTCGAATGCGATCAAACAGCGCAACCCCCAGCTCCGCCTCCAGCACGCCAATCTGCCGGCTCAGCGCCGGTTGCGTCACATGCAGGCGCTTGGCCGCAGACGAAATGCTCAAATCCTCGGCGGCGGCGATGAAGTAACGAAGCTGGTGAAATTCCACACCAGATCAGACCACAGACCCGCAGTCTGCGCAAATCGTGTGCGCACCAGCAAGGCGGTCGCGTTATTAAACGTAGGTGGCTTGCTCGCATCTTATGGATACACCGCTCTTTCGCCCCTCAATGGACCGCCGGACCTTTCTCACGGCCTCGACGCTGGGACTGGCGTCTCTCGGCTTCAAGGGCGGTGCGTTTGCGACAACCGGGTCCGGTGTGCCCGCGCCCACTCTGGCAAAGCCCGCGAAATCCACCGTGCTCTTCTTCCTCTGCGGCGGTGCCTCCCACATCGACATGTGGGACATGAAGCCGGACGCGCCGCTGGAGTACCGCGGTGAGTTCAAGCCCATCCGCACCACCGGAGATGACATCGTTTTGTGCGAGCACCTGCCGCTCTTGGCCAAGCAGGCGCATCATTTTGCCATGATCCATGGGGTCACGGACAGCGGTCTGGCTACTGGCGACCACCACGCAGGCTACTATTACAACCTCACCGGCCACGCCCCCGACATCACCTTCAAGCAGCAGGGAAACGACCGCCGCCCCTATCCCGAAGACTGGCCTTACATGGGCAGCGTGGTTTCGATGAAGCGTCCGCAGCACCCCTCCCTGCCTTCGCTCATCACCCTCCCGCACAAGCCCAGCAAGCTGCCCTTCACCCGCCCCGGCCAGTTTGCCGGACGCATCGGCATGGAGCACGATCCTTTTTTCCTGAACGGACGTTTCGACACCCCGCTGAAGTTTGCCGCACCTACCATCTCCATGTCCGGCGGCGTGAACGCGCAGCGCATGCTGGACCGCAAGTCGCTGCTCGCCGCGCTCAATGGCGCACGGCGTGAGCTGGATCATGAGATGGCGGTTCAAAACTACGTCAAGCAGCAGGAGCGCGCCTTTGACCTGCTTTCATCCAGCAGCACCACGAATGCGTTCGATATCGAGTCCGAGCCTCTGGCGCTGCGCGAACGCTACGGCCAGGACATCAACGGCACCAGCCTCCTCATGGCG
>NZ_JAQSEA010000043.1:5483-7135 GCF_029946185.1 Prosthecobacter sp. | reverse complement strand
TGTATGTGCAGTCGCTGCTGCCGGGTGATCCGTCCGCGCATGATGTGATGCAGCAGGCGAATGCGACGCTTTGGAAGAAACGCACGGACTTCACACTGGGAACGAATTTCAAGGCCTGGGCGTTCAGCGTGGCGCGCTATGAAGTGCTGAACTATCGCAAGCAGCAGGCGCGGGATTCACGGCTGGTGTTTAGCGCGGAGCTGGAGGAAACCTTCGCGGAGGAACTGGCCGAGCGTGACGATGATCTCGAAAAACGGCAGGCGGCGCTGAAGAACTGCCTGACAAAGCTACGCCAGCAAGATCGCGAACTGCTGCTGCACCGCTATGCGAGCGAAGGCACCCTGCAGGATTACTCGGCACGCACGGGGCGCAGTGTCGGCGGCCTGAAGGTGACGCTGCACCGGCTGCGCTATGCGCTGCTCGGCTGCATGGAAAAACAAACCGGCACCGAGGAGGCATGGGCATGAAGGAGAACGAAAGAAATCTTTTGATGGATGATTTGATCGACGGCGAGATCAGCGAAGCCGATTTTCTCCGGCTGGAAGCGGAGATGACTGTCGATCCGGCGGCGCGGCGTGCGTACTATGACCGTATTGCCCTTTCCATGCTGTTGAAAACGGAGGCGAATGTGCAGACGCGCCAGCCAGCCCCGATGAAAAAACAGACCCGTTACTGGACGCGGAGTTTGGTGATGATGGCCGCCGCTGTGGTAGCGCTGCTGCTAGCGGTGGGGGTGCTGTTGCAGCAGGAGACGGCTCCGTCCGAGGAGACCAAGGCGAGCGGTTTTGCCGTGCTGGCAGGACAGGCGGCGGCGGTGTGGGCTCAGAGCACATCGCTGGCAGACGGAGCACTGCTGCCAGCGGGTCCGCTTCATCTGGTCTCGGGTGTGGCGCAGATCGAACTGTTCAGCGGTGTGACGGTGATCGTGGAAGGCGCGGCGGATTTTGAAATCGTCTCTGCCATGGAAATGAACGTGAAGCAGGGCAAAGTCCGCGCCCGCGTGCCGGAGCCCGCACATGGTTTCCGCATGCACACCAGCGCCGGCGAAGTGGTGGACCTCGGCACAGAATTCGCCATGAACGTGTCTGGCGAACTGTCGGAAGTGCATGTGCTGGATGGCGAAGTGGAATGGCATCCGCGCACTGAAGCGATGCAGCGCATGGAAAAAGGTGAGGCGCTGCGCTGGGATGTGAAGGGACAGGGCGCTGCGATCAAGGCAGACGCGACGGAGTTCGTCGGCCTTGCCGAAATGAGCGAGCGGGTTGCGGCAGCGCGGAAGTCGCGGCAGGCGGAGTGGCGGCACTTCATGGACACGCTGCTGCATGACCCGCGTCTGGTGGCCTATTATCAAATGCGCGCCGCCGACGGCCGCCGCCTGTCGAATGAAGCAGTCGCTGGTGCTGCGCAGGCAGGCGAAGGAGCCATTGTCGCGGCGGCACGTGTCTCAGACCGCTGGGGCGCGCCCGGCAGTGCCCTCGATTTCAGCCCCGCTGGCAGCCGTGTGCGCTTGAACGTGCCCGGAGAATATCATGCACTTACCCTGATGACTTGGGTTAAGATCAACAGCCTCGACCGCCGCTACAATTCACTTTTTCTCACTGACGGCCACGATCTCGGCGAACCGCACTGGCAGATCATGAATGACGGCAGGC
>NZ_JAQSEA010000043.1:0-5383 GCF_029946185.1 Prosthecobacter sp. | reverse complement strand
ACTGACGGCCACGATCTCGGCGAACCGCACTGGCAGATCATGAATGACGGCAGGCTATTTTTCTCCGTGAAAAAGAGCGAGAGTGGCAAAGGCCATCCCGATAAGCACATCTTCTACTCCCCAGTGATCTGGAGCCCCGCGCAAAGCGGCCAGTGGGTCATGATCGCCACGGTGTATGATCCTGATGGCAAACAAGTGACACACTATTTCAATGGTAAACCGATTAGCCGCGAAGCGATCCCTGACAACTACCTGGTGGACCGGGTGTACATCGGCGCGGCCTCCATCGGCAATTGGAGCGAACCCGCCTATCGCAAAGACCCTGAGTTTGCTGTGCGCAATCTCAATGGCAGCATGGACGAGTTTCTCCTCTTCAACGCCGCCCTGCTTGCCGACGAGATCTCCAGGATCTACGAAAACGGTAAACCGTGACGGCGATGATAAAGCTGCTGCGAAAGTTCGCCGGGGGCGGCAGCGGCGTAAAGTGCTTCGTCGGCAACGATACGGCCAACGCACGCCTGGCAGGCCCCGGCTCCACGCGCTGAGTGGGCGGACTGCCACAACCTGGCCTCGTCCTGCCGCCCCGGGCTTTGCGTCTGCCCGCTCGGCCACGGCACGGCCGCAAAAAAGCGTGTTAGCTTTTCCGCTTTGCGGCAGTGTTGGGGGAAAGTCATGACTGAACACGAACCCGCCCCCAATCCACAGGAAGACGCCCGCTATGAGGTCTTCGTGAAAAAATTCGCCCATTTTGAGGCGGATGTGCGGCGCTTTGTGCGGTCGCTACTGCCGAACTGGACGGACGCGGACGAGGTGGTGCAGCAGACGGCGATTGTGATGTGGCGTAAGTTTGACCAGTACGATCCGGAGACGCATTTCATGAAGTGGGCCTGCGTGATCGCCCGCTTCGAGGCGCTGGCCTACCGGCGGAAGATGGCGCGGGACCGACTGGTGTTTCGGGAGGACGTCCTGGAACTGATGGCGGACGAAGGGGTGGAGGAAATCGATCAACGGGATGCGGAACACGCGGCGCTGGAGTCCTGCATGAGCGACCTGCCGGAGAAAAGCCGGCAACTGCTGACCCTGGCCTACACGCAGGGCGTGAAGGTGAAGGAACTGGCGGAGGAGGCGGGCTCTTCCGCCGAGGCGTTTTACATGCGGCTGAACCGGCTTCGGCGACAACTGATGACCTGTGTGGAGTCGAAACTGCAACAACCGGGACACGCATGAATATGGAGCCCACCCAATTCAAACATCTGTCCGCTGAAGAGCAGGACTGGCTGGACGCCTACCTCAATGGTACAATTGAGCGCGAGGCCTTCGAAGCCTTGCAGGAACGAATGCTGGAGCGGCCGGCACTGCGTGCGATCATGCGCCGCTACCTGGCGCTGGATCATCATTTGCAGAACGATCTGACGGCTGCGAATGCGACGACCGAACCTTGGCTCGCGGCGGAAGCCCCACTGAACGTGGTGAAGCCAAAGCGACAACAACGCTGGCTGAGTGGTTGGGCACCGATGGCCGCCGCTGCGGCGCTGGCGTTCTTTTTCGGCCTCGCGATCATGCACTGGGGTACACCCGCAACGCAGGGACCGGAGGGCTTTGAGACAGCGGCTGGAGAGCAGCCGTCCGCGCGTGGCTTTGCCGTGGTGGGTCGCTTGTTTGATGCGACGTGGCCTGATCAGGGGACGCAGCATCGGGAGGGCGACACGCTGGAAGCTGAGGTGTTCCGCTTAGCGGCTGGCACGGCGGAAATTCAGTTCTTCTGCGGCGCCACGATGACGGTGGAAGGCCCTGCGGAGATCGCTTTGAAGTCGGCCTGGGAGGCTTCATGCAACGAGGGCGCGGTGCGGGTGCGCGTTCCGCCTGCGGCACGCGGCTTCAAGCTGCATGCGCCCTCGACGGAGATCGTGGATCTGGGCACGGAGTTCGGCCTATCGGTGCGCGGTGGCAAGGAACAGGTCGAGGTCTTCGATGGCAAAATCGCGCTGCAGCGTGATGGCGATGACCGCAGCATTTTGAACAAAGGTGGCGCACTCGGCTTGAACGCCAGCGGTGCCCCCATTCCCACCGCAGCAGGCGCGGTGGCGTTTCCAGATGCGGATCGCAATGGCAGCCGGGCAGCGGTTCAGCGTGCGACGGACTTTGAGCATTGGACGACGCATCGCGACGCGCTGGCCCAGGACCCGCGACTGCTGCTGTATTACACGTTTGAGCGCGACAAGATCGGCGGCTTGATTCCCAATCTCGCCACCCCGCGCAATCCAGAACTCGACGGTGCCGTGGTGCTGGCGGAGCCGGTGGATGGCCGCTGGCAGGGGCTGAAATCCGCGCTGGAATTTCGCCGCCCAGGCTCTCGGGTGCGGGTGAATGTTCCGGGCGAATTTGCGGCCTTCACCTTCGCCGCCTGGGTGCGGATCGACAGCCTAGACCGCTGGTACAACGCCCTGTTCATGGCGGACAGCTACGAGACCGGCGAGCCGCATTGGCAGATCCAAAACGATGGCAAAATGATTCTCTCGGTGATGGTGGACGATGCGCGCCCGGACCCCAAGGCCAAAGATGGTGCCACCATGCGCTTTCAGCACCTCTACTACTCGCCGCCGATGTGGGATCAGTCGATGAGCGGCCAGTGGATGCATGTGGCGTCCGTCTTTGATCCGGTGAACGCCCAGGTCTCACATTACGTGAACGGCAAACGCATTTCGCGTGAGAAGATCCTGCCGAAATTCATGATCAAGACGCTGCGCATTGGCAATGCCGAGGCCGGCAATTGGGGCCAGCCTTTCCGCGAAGACCCCACCTTTGCCATCCGCAATCTGAACGGCCGCATGGACGAACTCGCCGTCTTCAAAGTCGCGCTGGGCGATGATGAGATCGCCCGGCTGTTTGAGCAGAGCCGTGCGCAGCAGCGCTGAGCGCCGAAGACACACCCATCTATATGAAAACAGTGATATACCTTCTCCTTGCCTGCGCCGTGCCGTGCAGCGGTGCGCAACCCTTGCCAGTTTCTGATCCCCACAATGCAGGTGGTTGGGTTATTAATGAACCAGTGAGCGATGAGTTTGACGGCACCACGCTTGATCTTGAGAAGTGGAAAAATCTCGGGCTGAACGGCGACTTTTACGGCGAATGGAAGGGCCGCGCGCCTTCCCAATACAACCCCGCCAATGTGAGTGTGGGCGGCGGCTTTCTGACCATCGCTTGCAAATGGGAGCCCGGATTTTCGTTCGCGGATGCCAAAGGCAGCAACGGCATCTCGTATGGAAAACCAGCCCCTGTTACGACCGCCGCGATCATCACGAAAGCTCGGTTCAAATACGGCTATCTGGAAATGCGCTGCAAGGCGGCAGACGGGCCGGTCTCCAGCTCGTTTTGGACCACTGGAAACGGGGGCGAGATCGACGTGTTTGAACACTTTGGCCACAATCCCGGCAAGCCATATTCCGACTCACGGTTTCATGCTTCTTTTCACGACTGGCGCAAGGGCTCGCCAACAATTGGGAAGCGCATTTGGACCAACGATCATCAGCTCGACTTCCGAGTGGCGGATGATTTTCACGTCTATGGTGTCGAGTGGGCGGAGACGTTCGTGAAGGTGTTCGTCGATGGCCGAATGGTGAACTGCGTCACGAAGGAGGAGATGGGCGACAAATGGGTGGCGACCAACGAGCAAAAGGTGTGGATCGACTCGGAGACTTTCGACTGGGAGGTGAAGCCGGACGCATTGAAAGCCGCCGACTTCGGCGATGGGCGGAAATTCATCGTCGATTACTGTCGTATCTGGCAACGCACCGGCGGTAGCACCGCTTGCGAACCGAGGCTCAATCTGATCGCCAATCCAGGCTTTGAAGCAGACCTAGAATCATGGACCGGTCCCGCCACGATGGCCGACAAGCCGCGCTCTGGCCAACAGGCTGCGCTGGTGGCGGCGAAAACCCAGATTGAGCAGAGCGTCACGGTGAAACCAAACACCACCTACATCCTCTCTGCCTGGGTGAAGTCACCCGCCGCCGACATCTCCAAAGTCTGGATCAACTGCAAACTCGGCGTGCGAATTGTCGGACGGGAGGAGCGCACCACGCAGTTCTTCCTCCCTTCCCTGCACTGCAAAAGTCTCCAATTCACCACCGGCCCCACGGACCGCACCGCAGTCATCTTTTTCCACAACCAGTCCCCCAACCTGCGTGCCGTGGCGGATGACATCTCGCTCGTGGAAGCAGCGAAGCCCTAGCTGAATTGGGTGACAAAAAGTCGGTTTTTTTGGAATAATTTTGTCATGGGTTGCTCAAACATCATACAACAACTCAATAACCTTCATTAATTCAGAGAAACCCAGTTTTTGACATGGCTATCGCACCTCCTTCAGCCGAGTCCGCCACTCGTGAACGTTATGCCGCCGCCGCGAAGGCTCCCGAGGCAGCGCTGTGCTGCCCGGTGAATTATGATCCGCAGTATTTGAAGGCGATCCCCGCCGAGGTGATCGAGAAAGACTATGGCTGCGGCGATCCCTCGAAGCACCTGCATCCGGGCGAGACAGTGCTCGACCTCGGCAGCGGCACGGGCAAAATTTGTTTTATCGCGTCACAAGTGGTGGGCCCCACGGGCCGGGTGATCGGGGTGGACATGACAGATGACATGCTGGAGGTCGCCCGGCGCAATGCGCCAATCGTCGCGGAGAAAATCGGCCATGCGAATGTCGAATTCCGCAAAGGGCGTATCCAGGATCTGGCGCTCGATCTGGAAGCGCTGGATCAGGAATTAAAGAGACAGCCCATCGCCGACGCGGCCTCCTATGTGGCGGCGGATGATCTCGCCGCCGATCTGCGAGTGAAGCGCCCGCTTGTCGCCACGGAGTCGGTGGATGTGGTTGTTTCGAACTGCGTTTTGAATCTCGTGGAGACACGCATGAAGCGGCAGCTCTTTGATGAAATTTTCCGTGTGCTGAAACGCGGTGGACGCGCCGTCATCTCCGACATTGTGAGTGATGAAGTGGTGCCCGAGTCGATGCAGCGTGATCCCATTCTATGGAGCGGCTGCATCAGCGGCGCTTATACCGAGGAAGGCTTTCTTGAGGCTTTTGCCGAGGCCGGATTTTACGGCATCGAGATTGTGAAGCGCGATGATGTGCCGTGGCAGACGGTGGAGGGCTACGAATTCCGCAGCGTGACCATTCAGGCATGGAAGGGCAAGCAGGGGCCGTGTTTCGAACGCCATCAGGCCGTCATCTATAAAGGGCCGTTTCTCAAGGTGCTGGATGATGACGGTCACGCGCTGGAGCGCGGCAAGCGCTACGCGGTGTGTGACAAAACCTTCCAGCTTTACCAACAGCCGCCGTATCGCGATCACTTCGCCTTGATTGAACCGCGTGTGCAGGTCCCGCTCG
>NZ_JAQSEA010000042.1 GCF_029946185.1 Prosthecobacter sp. | reverse complement strand
AGTTGATGCCACGCCACACGTAGTTGGAGTCGTAACCGATGGAGGCGGTGATGCCGAGGTCATCGTTCACTGGAGCAGGAGCGATTGGGTTCTTAACAGGGGCGGATGGTCCGGCCACAACGGGAGTGGCGGCCAGAGCCAAGAACCCCAGCGTTTTCAGCAATGCGTTCAATTTCATAGTCTGATTAGTTTGGTATTAGGTTGGTTGGTTTGAGGTCGGACACTCGCATGGGTTACCCCAAAACTTGCGTTTCGGGGTAAATTACGTGAGCCGTTCAGCCTTTAAGATAGCGCGGGTGTGACGGCTGCAAAGCATTTTTGCATGTTGTTGTTGTCACCTCGTGCATGGGCGCTTTGCCTAGCCTGACCAGCAAGAGCCGAAAATAACCGCTCAAAAGGTCTGCTGATCAATCAATCACCGGTCCTGTTGAATCCTGAGCCGGGCATCTTCCAGCTTGCGTCGTTCCCTTGTGAAGCTACAAATCTTGCTCCGCCCACAGGAAGGCAGCAACGACCAAGCGGGCTGTGGCTCTGCCTGATTGAGCGCTTCGTTTGGAACGATGTGGTCGTGGGTTGGAATCCCGCCAGCCCGACCCCTGCTGCTGCGCGTATTTGAGAGACAGAGGTACGATATGGCGACTCCAACCCCACCCAAAAAAATCCTGCTGGCCGAAGATGTGCGTGCACTTTCGATGCGGCTGTCGCATGCGCTTGAAACGAATGGTTACATCGTCTGCGTGGCAGAGGACGGCGAGGAATGCCTTGAGCAAATGGAGGCCTTCAAGCCGGACCTTCTGGTGCTGGACCTGATCATGCCGAAGATGAACGGGCTTGAGGTGCTGCGGCATCTGCGGGCGCAGCAATCGACGCAGCACATGCCGGTGATTGTCTGCACGGCGAAGGATTATTCGACGGAGCTCAAGCACATCCAGCAGACTGGGCCGGTGGATGTGCTGATCAAGCCGTTCGACCCTGAGCTTTTGCTGGAGAAACTGCGCCAGTATTTTCATGACGCGTCAACAACCAAGGGGATCACGCACCGCGATCACCTGCCGGTGGCGACGGAACAGTATGCGCCGTTGCTGGATACCAAGCGCCCGCATGTGAAACTGTGGGGCACGCGGGGGTCGATCCCCGTCTGCGGCGCGCGCTATGCGCAGCATGGGGGCAACACGACGTGCTTTGAATACAACAGCGGGAAGGACCGCATCATGATTGACGCGGGCTCCGGGTTGCGGGATGCGGGTCAGTCGTTTCTGGCGGGTGGGCCGTGCCACATCCACCTGTTTATCACGCATACGCACTGGGATCACATTCAAGGGTTCCCCTTTTTCACGCCGATCTACGTGCCGGGCTTTGAAATCACGGTGTATGGCGAGCGTGGTTTTGGTAAGAACATTGAGTCGCTGCTGTGCGGCCAGATGGACCGCGATTATTTCCCGATTCAGCGCGAGGACCTGCGGGCCAAGATCAACTTCGTGTTTCTGGATGATGCACCGGTGAAAATTGGTGATGTGACGGTGACCCGCGAATTCACCCAGCATCCCGGGGCGACGGTGGGTTTCAAGGTGACGCATGATGGCTGGAGCGTGGCCTTTGTGCCGGACAATGAATTTCTCCAAGGCTACACGGGTTCTCCGGTGCAACTGACGCGAGACTCAGATCTGGTGGTGCCCTATGAGCCGCTGCTGGCCTTCCTGGACGGGGTGGACTTGCTGGTGCATGAAGCGCAGTACCTGCCGACGGATTATCCGAAGCGCATTGGCTGGGGGCATTCCAATCTCGCCACGGCCTGTGCCATGACCAAGCTGGTGGGTGCTAAAAGATGGATCGTGGTGCATCACGATCCGGATCACGATGATGCTGCGCTGCAGGCCAAGCTGAATCTCACGCGCCAGATTTTGAACGAGGTCGGGCATCCGATCCATCTCGTGCATGGTTATGATGGCATGATTGAGTACCGGTGATTCAAATACCGGGCGCGAATGATACCACCAGGGCATCTCCCAGCAGGGCGCATTCCTTTTTCAACTGGTCCAGCATGAGCTGTGCGTCCTTTAAGTCTCCGGCATGGGCGTCGTCGCAGAGCTTGGAGACAATTTCCAAAGCCTGTCTGGCGGCATAGACGCCAAGCATGCCCTTGAGCGAGTGTGCGGCTTCATAGAGCGGCCTGGCTTTGCCGGCGGCGAGCGCTTTTTCAGCTTTGCGCAGGTATTTTTGCGAATCTTCGGAGAAGATGCCCACGAGTTTGAGCATGAGTTTTTCGTCGCCGGTGGACTCACGGAATTCGGCCAGGTCGAAGGGGGGCGTGGGCGCTGATGATGTCGGGGATGCCAGGGCAGGCTCCGGGGTGGCCGAACGTTTTGCAAACTGCTCCACGACATGGAACAACTCAGCGGAGCGCAGGGGTTTGGCGATGTAGTCATCCATGCCTGAGGCGAGGCACTTTTCACGGTCGCCTTTCATGGCATTGGCCGTCATGGCGATGATGGGGACATGCCTGCCGGTGGCCTGCTCGGTCTGACGGATTTTGGCGGTGGCTTCGTAGCCATTGATGCCGGGCATGTGAACATCCATCAAAATGGCGTCGAAGGTCTCTTTGCCGCAGCGTTCAAGGGCCTCCCTGCCGTTGGAGGCGAGGGTAACGACGTGGCCGCGCTTTTCCAGCATGCGTGCGCCGACGAGCTGGCTGACGTGGCCGTCTTCGACGATGAGGACCTTCATCGAAGAATGGACGGTGACGACGGGCTTGATGCGTGGCTTCCTGGACTTGAGCGAAGTGCCGGTGGCACGCCCAAAGGCGGCGGTGAAGTGGAAGACGCTGCCGGTGCCGGGCTGGCTCTCCACCCAGATGCGGCCCTGCATGAGCGCGACGAGATCATGGCAGATGGCGAGGCCGAGGCCCGTGCCACCGTAGCGGCGTGAGGTGGAGGTCTCCGCCTGAGTGAAGGCGGCAAAGATGCTTTCCCGCATGTCTGCGGCAATGCCGATGCCGGTATCGTTGATTTTGAAATGAAGGGTGACCCGGTCTGCGGTCTCGGCTTCAAGGCTGACCTCGATGGTGACGCCGCCCTTGTGGGTGAACTTGATGGCGTTGCCGATGAGATTGACCAGGATCTGCCGCAGGCGACCGTCATCGCCGATGAGGCGCAGCGGCACGTCCGGGCTGATGTGATGCAGGAACACGAGCCGTTTCTGAAAGGCGCGGATGCCCATGGCCTGTGAGATCTCTGTGACGACCTCGCTCAGATCAAACTCGTGTGCGTCGAGTTCCATTCTGCCTGCCTCGATTTTGGAGAAGTCGAGGATGTCATTGAGAAGCTCCAGCAGCGAGTCTGCGGAGAGCTTGAGCATTTCCAGGTATTCGCGCTGGGTCTGGCCGAGGTCCGTGCCGAGCAGCAGTTCACTCATGCCGATGACGCCGTTCATGGGCGTGCGGATTTCATGGCTCATGTTTGCCAGGAAGGCGCTCTTGGCGCTGTTGGCGGCGTCGGCGGCCCGACGAGCCTGACGCAGCTCTTCCTCGGCCTGCTTGCGCTCGGTCACATCTGTGTGGGAGCCGGCCATGCGGTAGGGCTTGCCCTGGTCATCAAACAAGGCGCGGCCGCGTGCGAGAATCCAGCGCCAGGTGTCGTCCTTGTGGCGGAAGCGGAACTCCACGGAATAGCGTGGGATGCCGCCTGCCAGGTAATCATTGAGGATGGACATCACCCGCTCGTGATCTTCGGGATGCACGTGAGTTTCGAAGGTGGCGAAGACGTTTTCGAGTTCATCGTCCTCGTAGCCGATCATGCTCTTCCATGGCGGGGAGAAAAACACCTTGTTGGTGCGGATGTCCCAGTCCCAGATGCCGTCATTGGTGCCACGGACTGCGAGAGCAAAACGTTCCTCACTTTCCGCCAGTTCGCGCACCGCGTCCGCCGGTGCATTGGGCAGGCGGAGGCGGCAGGCATGCAGCATGCCTTCTAATTCTCGAATACGCTGCTTCAACTCCGGCACGGAGTCGCCAGCGGCATGCTCATGGGTATCTGACATGGGGTTGGGAATGTCCTCTGCGCGGTTGGGAGCGGACGCGTGGGATGAATAGACACAATTTGACACAAACAAACTCAAAAGGTGGGTTCGGAATGGCAAAGTGTGATTCGCATGGGGGGCGGTGAAATGCTGCAAAAACGATCTGATTGCTTGTTTGGGCAGGGCGGTGACGTTCTGGTCACCCATGAACCGCCGCCACCTGCTCGCCTCCCTGCCCGCTGTTTTAGCCGCTACCAGCTTTGCTGCTGCGGCTGAGTCCAAACTTCGCGTGGCCGTTATCGGCCACACGGGGCGTGGCAACTTTGGGCATGGTCTGGACACTATGTGGCTCAAAATTCCCGCTGTGGAAATTGTGGCTGTGGCTGATGCGGATGACAAGGGGCTCAAAGCGGAGCTGAAGAAGCTGGGAGTGGGGAAGGGCTTCGCGGACTACCACGCGATGCTGGCGGAGGTGAAGCCGGACATCGTCGCCATCGGTCCGCGTCACATTGACCAGCACCGGGACATGCTGCTGGCGGCGATTCAGGCCGGGGCGCGGGGCATCTACATTGAGAAACCTTTTTGTCGGAGCCTGGCCGAAGCTGATGAAGTGATCGCCGCCGCTGAGAAGGCGGGAACGAAGATAGCCATCGCGCATCGCAATCGATACCATCCGGTGCTGCCGGTGATCGCCAAGCTGATTGAGGAGGGCGTGATTGGCCGGGTGCTGGAAATGCGTGGACGGGGCAAGGAGGATGCGCGTGGGGGCTCGCTGGATCTGTGGGTGCTGGGCACGCATCTTTTCAACCTCGCGACTTACTTCGGCGGAGCACCCAAGTCCTGTAGCGCCACCGTGATGCAGGATGGCAAACCGATCACGAAGGCGGATGTGAAGGCGGGAGATGAAGGCATCAGTGCGCTGGCGGGGAATGAGGTGCACGCAAGGTTTGAGCTGGCGAATGGTGTGCCCATGTTCTTTGACTCGGTGCAGAATGCCGGTGTCAAAGAAGCTGGCTTTGGGCTGCAGATCATTGGCACGAAGGGGATCATTGATTTCCGCATTGATAAGGAGCCAGTGGCGCACCTGTGTGCGGGCAGTCCGTTCAATCCTGCGATCAAGGAGGCGCGCCAGTGGCAACCCATCACCACGGGCGGGGTCAACAAGCCCGAGCCCATTCCCAAGCTGGGTGCTCAGGTGGGGAGCCATGAAACGGCGGGACTCGATCTGATCGCCGCCATTCGCGAAAATCGCGCGCCGTTGATCGATGCGGAGCAGGGGCGTGAGACGATCGAGATGGTCAGCGCGGTCTTTGAATCGCATCGGCTCAAGGGCCAGCGTGTGACCATCCCGCTGGAAACCCGCGTCAATCCGCTCACGCTGCTATGAAAACACCTGCCGCTCCGCCGATTCTCATTCAAAACGGCACGCTGATTTTGCCGGACAGGTTGATCGAGGGAGGGGCGGTGCTGTGTGAACGTGGGAAGATCAAAGAGGTTGGCAAACTGGCCGAGGTGCCGAAGAACGCGGTCGTGATTGATGCCAAGGGTGGATATATCTGCCCTGGGTTTATCGACATTCACGTGCATGGCGGGGCCGGGGCGGATTTTATGGACGGCACCGTGCCGGCGGTGCGTACGGCCTTGAAGGCGCATGCGCTGCATGGCACCACGACGATTTTTCCAACCACCACGACGGGTGCGCCGGTACAGATCATGGCCATGCTCATTGCCTGCCGTGAGGTCAAACGGAGCTGGGTGGCGGCGCATGGATCACGCATTGCCGGGGTGCATCTTTACGGGCCGTATTTCGCTGCTGACAAGGTGGGCTGCCACTCGCGTGGAGGGCGGCGTGCACCGGATGCGGAGGAATATGCGCGGTGGTTTCGTGATGATCTGGTACGCATCGCCACGTGTGCGGCGGAACTGCCGGGTGCGGATGAATTTTACCAAATGGCGCGCAAGCAGCGCTGCCTCATCACCTGCGGCCACTCGAATGCGAACTGGGCGGAGATGGCAAGCGCCTTCAAGGCGGGGATGCGGCACGTGGATCACTTCTGGTGTGCGATGAGCTCGGTGGCCTCACTGCGCACGCGATTTGGCACGCCGATGCAGGCGAGCATGGAGCAGTTCGTCCTCGCGAATGCGGAAATGAGCACGGAGGTGATCGCTGATGGGATGCACCTCGCGCCGGAGTTGCTGGATTTTGCGTTCCGGATGAAGGGTGCGAAGAGATTGTGTCTGGTGACGGACTGCAACCGTGCGATGGACATGCCGCCGGGGCGCTACCGGTTTGGTTCGGAGGATGACGGCTCCTGGTTTGAAAGCGATGGCAAGGTGGGATTTGTGCCGGGGCAGGGGCTGGCGAGCTCGGTGATGGGGCTGGACCACATGGTGCGGCACATGAAGAAAAGCACCTCGGCCACGCTGCCTGATGCGGTGCGCATGGCGAGTCTGACGCCTGCTGAGCGGACTGGCATGGGCAAAACGTGTGGCAGTCTGGAGAAGGGGAAGCTGGCGGATGTGCTGGTGCTGAATCGGCGGCTGGAGGTTCAACGTACGTTCATCGGGGGTGTCGAAGTGCAGCATGACTGACCTCTTTCGCTGTAGCTTTCTGCTTTTCGCCTGTGTCCTCGCTTGCCAGGCGCAGACCGCCCCGCCGTCCTTTGCGGAGCGGCTGGTGCAGGCGGCGCTGGAACGGGTGACGCAAACGGTGCGCTATGAACCCGCCTATGTGGTGCTGGATTATCCGAATGGCGATGTGCCTGCTGATACGGGTGTGTGTACGGATGAAGTCATCCGCAGCTACCGGGCGCTGGGCATTGATCTGCAAAAGCTGGTGCATGAAGACATGAAGCGTGCCTTTTCCGCGTATCCGAAGGCGTGGGGGCTGAAGTCAACGGACAAAAACATTGATCACCGACGGGTGCCGAATTTGCAGACCTTTTTTAAACGGAGGGGTGCATCTCTGCCTGTGACGCAACAGGCGGCGGATTATCTGCCGGGCGATCTCATCACGTGCACGGTTGCGGGCAGGCTGCCGCACATTGGCATCGTGGTACCGGCTGCGGATGGTGGTGGAACGCCGTGGATCGTGCACAACATCGGCCAGGGGCCCAAGCAGGAGAACCGTCTGTTTGAGTTTCCGCTGACCGGGCACTACCGGTTTCACCCTTAGTGAGGTGATTCAGCTGAGCGCACGGATTCAAGCGTGAGCTGCCACTGCTCTGTGCCGCGGAACCAACCGCGCTGGATGCGCATGGCGACGTCCCATGGGGCGGGGGGGAGATTGCCGATGGGGGCATTGAACCAGCGGGCCTCCATGGAGGCGCCCTCCTGCGTGAGGATGATGCGCAGATGTTTTTCTTTCATCGTACGGCCCGGGAGCTTGGGCCGCACATTGCGACAGAGAAACAGGGGCTCCGGGTTTTTTTGACCGAAAGGCTCCAGCAGCTTGTAGCTTTCGAAGAAGCTCAGGGAGAGATCGCGCAGCTTGACCTCGGCATCGAGTTCCAGGACGGCGGTCATGGCCTCCTTGCTCAGGGCCTCGCGTGCGGCCGCCTGAAACGCTGTGCGGAAGGAGTCGATCTTGTCTTCGTGAACGGAAATGCCGGCAGCCATGGCGTGGCCACCGCCGCCAAGCAGGTGATCGCGGCAGATGTCGATGGCTTCGACGAGGGAGAAACCGGGGATGCTGCGTCCGCTGCCTTTGCCGATGCCCTCTTCATTGATGGACACGAGAATCGTGGGGCGGTGGCACAGGCGCGAGATGCGTGAGGCGACGATGCCGATGACGCCGGGATGCCATTTGCGCGAGGCGAGTACGATGGCGGAAACTTTGTCGATTTCGCCGATGTTTGCGAGCATGGCCTCGGCCTCGATGTGGACCTGCTGCTCCACGTTTTGACGATCCTTGTTGTGGGCTTCGAGGAGTTCGGCAAGGGCCGCGCCTTTGACTGCATCTGTTGCTAGCAAAAGCTGGAGCGCCGTTGCGGCAGTGTCGAGACGGCCTGCGGCATTCAAGCGGGGGCCGAGGCGGAAGCCGACGTGATGGGTCTGCACCAGGCCCTCCACACCGGCGATCGCCTTCAACGCTTTCAGGCCATGGCGTGGGGTTTGAGCGAGGGCTTCGAGGCCGCGGCGCACCAGAAGGCGGTTTTCATCGATGAGCGGCACGAGATCTGCCACGGTACCGAGTGCGACGAGATCGAGGGTCTCCTTGAGATCGTAGGTTTCGATCATGCGCGTTTTCAGGAGCGCGTGTGAGACTTTGAACACGAGTCCGGCGGTGCAGAAGTAGTGGTAGTCTTTGCCGAGCTTTGGATTCACCAGGGCGAGGCAGTCGGGGCGGCCCTGGGGGGAGAGCTCGTGGTGGTCGATGATGACGCAGTCCACGCCATCGGCGCGCAGTTTGGCCACTTCTTTGAGTGAGGTGGTGCCACAGTCGAGGGCGATGAATAGGTGTGGTTTGCCGAACTGCTCGTAGCACTTGGCGATGCCATCGAGGCTGAGGCCGTAGCCTTCCTCCATGCGAGTGGGCAGGAAGAGATGAGTTTCGAGTCCGTAGGCCTTCAAGATGAGGTACATCAGGGCCATCGACGTGACGCCGTCCACATCGTAGTCGCCGTAGAGCACGACGCTCTGCTTTTCATCGACAGCGCGCAGGATGCGCGCCACGGCGGGCTTCATCTCCGGAAGCACGGTAGGGTCTCCGAGCGTGGCGAGCTTGGGCACGAGGAAATCACGCACCATTTCCACGGTGGTGAGGCCGCGCTGCACGAGAAGCTGCGCCATGAGAGAGGACAGCCCCATGTCTGCCGCCAGCTCGGCAGCGCCTTCCACGACGGGCTTTAGCAGCCAGCGTGGCGGACGTATCGAGATGGGGGTGGGTTCGGACATGAGGAATTTGCGAGATGAATACATCTCTGTATGGAACACGCGTGAAGCGGAGTCAAAGCCTGCTTCCCGAACGCATGTCGCAGAATCAATTTGCATCTCAATCAGGCCGCTGGTGGCTTTGCACGATGGGGGTCTTCCTCATCGCGGCAGGATCGTTCTTTGCGTGGCGGATGTGGCTGTCGTATGAGAAGGCGCAGACTACGCGGAACTGGTCGCAGGTGCCCTGCCGCATCGTTTCCTCCCGCATCAAGAGCGAGCGACCCACGCCGCATTCAAACCCCGCGCACCGGGTGGAGGTGCGCTACGAATATGAGGTGAATGGGATCAAGCTCAGCAGCACACGCATCCGCCAGGTGGAGCGGGCACCGACGCTGCATTTCGATGATGCGCTGCAGAGACAGGAGCAGTATCCCACCGGATCGGCTCAGGTCTGCTGGGTGAATCCGGCGGCAGCGGATGAGGCGGTGCTGGAGCACGGCTCGCGTGCGGCGCTGTATTCCATCTGGTTTCCGCTGCTGTTTGTGCTCGGGGGATTTGGCATGCTGCGCGGGGCTTTACGGAGGAACTGTGGGGCATGAGAGGTGATGGCCGGACCGCGCAGGGCATGCATTTTGCTCAAGGCTGTGTGCCGGAGGTATGCGTGAGGCATGGGCGTGCTCCTCGTGAACGATGGGTGGCTGGAGGCTTCTCGCATACCTTCGGTATGCGGCTTTCAGCGTGAGTTTAATCAGGGGCGTGGTCCGGTGGTTCTCGTTCGGCCAGCCTCGCTTCACCACCGGCTAATTTCTCTGCTCCCTCCGGGAGCTTTTGACTGGGGACCTGATCGCAAAGGCCGTTTATTTTGGCGCGCGCCATGAGGATTGCATGAGATGCTCAAGCTCTGCGACGATTTGCGGATTTTCGGCGGCGAGATTCTTTTCTTCGCCGATGTCGGTTTCGAGATTGTAGAGGAGTTTTTCGAGAGGTTTGAGCTTGGCCTTTGCTTTGCCGTTCTTGGGTGCAGCGCCGGTGTTGAGATGGATCAGTTTCCAGGGCCACTTCAGCACGGCGAGTTTGCCGCCTTGTTCATCGAAGGCCCAGTAGAGGTGCGAGTGCTGCTGCTGGCCTGTCTGGCCGAGCAGGGTGGGGAGGAATGAGATGCCGTCTGTCTCGGTGGTGAGCTTGGTGCTGCTGAGTTCCGCCAGCGTGGGCAGTAGATCTTGAAAACCGCTGACGTGCTCGCTCACCGCGCCCGCTTTGATCTTGCCGGGCCACCATGCGATGAAGGGCTCGCGGATGCCGCCGTCTGTCATGTCGCGTTTGATGCCTTTGAAGTCGCCGTTGCTGTTGAAGAAGTCGCTTTGATGCCCGCCCTCCTGATGCGGGCCGTTGTCGCTGGAGAACATGACGAGTGTGTTTTCGGCGAGGCCGAGTTCTTTGAGACGGGACAAAACCTTGCCGACTTCGTTGTCGAGGAAGCGCATGAATTGTGCGAAGCCCTTCTCGGCGTCCGGCCAGTCTTTGTCTTTGAATTCGCCGTAGTCTGGGGACTCCATGCCGTGGCCTAGTGGCGAGTTCTTGCCGGCCTCGTTGTTGGCGTGGGGGATGTTGAAGGCGTAGTAGAGGAAGAAGGGTTCCTTGGCTTTGGCGCGCTCGCCGAGGTAGCGCTGTACATCGTCTGCGATGAGCTGTGGTACCCAGGCTTTGCGGCCGTCCAGCGGTGCCACGCCTGTGCCGACGAGATCGCTGTCGGAATAGTCATGGGCGTCTTTGGCTGTGCCGGGGATGACGGTGTTTGGGAGATCCACGATCTTGCCGTTTCGAATGATCGCTTTCGAGAAAAAGTTATGTGCGTGGCTGGTGCCTGTGTAGCCGAAGAATTCATCGAAGCCTTTGCGCTGTGGATCATCGAGGGGCAGCGGTTTGCCGAGGCCGTATTTGCCGATGCAGGCGGTGTGGTAGCCTGCGGTCTTCAGCAGCTTGGGAACGGTGAGATCCTCATCGGGGATGTGTCCTTCGCCATTGCCACGCACGCGGCAATGGCCCGTGTGCAGGCCGGTCATGAGGACGCAGCGCGATGGCGCGCACACGGTGCAGCCTGCGTAGTGCCGGGTGAATTTCATGCCCTCGGCTGCCATCTTGTCGAGGTTGGGCGTGGTGAGTGTTTTCTGCCCGAAGCAGCCTGCGTCACCGTAGCCCATGTCATCGGCTAGGATGTAGATGATGTTGGGCTTGTCTGCGGCGGGGGCGAAGGTGCCGAAGAGAACCAGAGCGAGAATGAAAAGCGATTTCATGGATTCCATCAAACGTGGGAACTCGCGGGTTGCTTCATGAAATGCATTTGTTTAGCCTGCGCGAGCCTGCATGCCGCCTGATCTGCTCATTGTCCGCACGCTCATTGTGCAATTTTTCGTCCTGCGGGATGGCGAGTCGCTGTATCTCATCGACACCGGCTTCATAGGCGGCAAGCGTGCGCTGCACGCGGCCTTGCTGGTGCGTGGCTGGGATGCACTGCCGATCCGTGGCATCCTGCTCACGCATGGTCATCTGGATCATGTCAGGAATGCGCCTGCGCTGGCCGCACGCCACGGAGCCTGGATTGCCGGACCGGAGCGCGATCTGGAGCATTATGAGGGGCGCGCGTGTTACAGCGGACTCGGACGTGTCGCAGGTGTGGCGGAATGGGTGGGGCGACGGCTGCTGCGCCAGCCTGCGTTTAGGCCGGATCGTTTGCTCAATGATGGAGACGAAATTCCAGTGTGGGATGGCCTTCGCGTGGTGGCGCTGCCTGGTCATACGCATGGACACTGCGGCTATTATTCTGCCAGGCATCGGCTGCTTTTCAGCGGAGATTTGTTTGCCACTTTTGGGCTCGGGCCACAGATCGCTCCGGCGTATCTCAATCAAGACAATGCGGAAGCTCGGCGTAGCATTCATCGTGCGCTTGAGCTGCCGCTTGAGGGAGTGCTGCCATGCCATGCAAACCAGGCGGCTCCTGCGCTGCAATTGGAATATCTTCGAGCACTTGCGACGCCATGATCCGGCATTTTCTCCATTCCCTCACACTGGACCGCGCAGCCGTTGCCGACTGGAATGTGCATCCGTTTTCAGTGCCCGCCATCCGCCAGCTCAAGACGCTGGAACTGCATCCCAAAGTCACCTTCTTCGTTGGAGAGAATGGCTCCGGGAAATCGACGCTGCTCGAATCTATCGCCGAAAAGCTCGGCTTTCGTGCCGCAGGTGGCAGCCGTGTGCAGAGCCTGTACAAGCACGATTACACGTCGCCGTTGACTCCTCACATCAGTTTGTCCCGCACCAGCAATCGTCCGATGGACGGCTTCTTCCTGCGTGCTGAGAGTTTTTACAACTGGGCCACTGAGCTCGATGAACTCGAAGCCACACCTTTCTGCGGCGGCGTGTTGAACTCCTACGGTGGAAAGAGCCTTCATGCCCAGTCCCACGGGGAATCGTTTCTTAATCTGCTGACCCAGCGCATCGACGGCCACGGCATCTACCTCTTTGACGAGCCGGAGGCCGCGCTTTCTCCCCAGCGCCAGCTCTCCATGCTCGTTCGGCTGCATGACCTTGTTGATGAATTCTCCCAGTTCATCATCGCCACTCATTCACCCCTCATCATGGCTTATCCCGACGCCTGGATTTATCAATTCACCGCCGAGGGCATCCAGCGCATTGCCTACGAAGACACCGAGCACTATCAGATCACCCGCTCTTTCATGCGGGATCACAAGGTCATGATGAAACGCCTGCTGCGGCGCGAGGATGAGCTGGATTTGGGGGCATGATGCACACAAAGTTTTCTTTCCTAACACCATGAACCAAATCCTCGTCCTCTATGACTCCCGCAGCGGCAATGTTGCGAAAATGGCTGCATTTGTGGCTGAAGGGGCGGGGCAGGTGTCGGAGACTGACGTGCGGTTGAGGCATGTGGATGAGGCTACTGCGGATGATGTTGTGTGGTGTGATGGGCTGGCCGTGGGCAGTCCGACGAACATGGGGATTCTGTCGTGGAAGATGAAGCGCTTTTGGGATGAGACGATGGCGGACAAGTGGCTGGAGGTGGATGGCAAGATCGCGTGTGCTTTCAGCAGCGCGGGTGGCTGGGGCGGTGGTATGGAGCTTGCGTGTCAGTCGATTCTCACGGTGCTCATGAACTTTGGATTTCTGGTCTTTGGGGTCACGGATTACTCAGGCAAGAAGATGACGCTGCATTATGGGGCTGTGGCTTCCAAGGCACCGCGTGAGGAGGAGACACAGGAGGCGTGTCGAATTCTCGGGCGTCGGCTTGCGGAGTGGACAGCGCTGTATGTGCATGGGCGCAAGGATCAGAATCCGCTGACGAAGGATGTGAAGCGGTTGTGTCCGAGTGATTTTGATGACAGCAAAGCCTGAGGTGCTTTAATTGTTTTATGACACCCACACTCTGCATTCTCGGTGGCTGCAATGGGGCAGGCAAAACCACGCTCGCGCGGGAGTTGCTGCCGCGTCTTGGGCTCATGCGGTTTCTCAATGCGGATGAGATTGCGCGGGGACTCTCGCCGCTGGACCCGAGCCTCACTGCTTTCAAGGCGGGGCGGCTGCTTATTGAGGAGGCGCGTGGTTTGATCGCGGCGAAGAAGAGCTTTGCGATTGAATCGACGCTGAGCGGCAAAACCTATGTGGCAATGATTCGGGAGGCGAAGGCGCAAGGTTACCGCTTCTTGCTGCACTACATCGTTATTGGCTCTGGCGATCAGGCGGTTGGGCGCGTGGCTCTGCGAGTGAAGATCGGCGGGCATCATGTGCCGGAGGAGGATGTGAGACGTCGATTTGCGCGGAGCCGGAAGCACTTCATGGAGGATTATGTGCCCCTTGCCGACGAGTGGGGTTTGTGGGACAATCACTCACCGCCTCCGCAAAAAATCGCGGACAGCAGCACCCACACCATCGACCAACTCCCGGCCATGCTTGATTCCTCCAGCCTCCAAGAAGCTCCGCCGAGCGAAATGTCGGACATGTCGAAAATCGTGCTCGAAGCTGGCCGCGTGGCCACGGAGAAGATGCTCGATTACTATAAACGGATGGGCATCAAGGTGACGCCGCAGATGACGCTGGTGCCAGAGAAGCCGAAGCGGGTGAGCAGGAAGCGAGCCTCGTAGAGACTGGGAGGCATGCGGCTGTTCATGCTAAACGAGACTGATGCACATGACAGAAACCATGCAGCGTAACCGGCTTTTACAAACTGGGGCGCTCGTGCTGATTCTTGGCGCAGGTCTGCTATGGAGATCCCGCTACCTGCCCCTGTCGCCTTTTTTCTCCAAGTATGGGGGTGATGCGCTGTGGGCGCTGGCTGTCTTTCTTGGGGCAGGGCTGTTCTTTCGCCATGCGCCCACATGGCGGATCTCGCTGATCGCTCTGGGCTTCGCGTGGGGAATTGAGTTTTCGCAATTGTATCATGCTCCTTGGATCGACCAGCTTCGCAGCAGCCTGCCTGGGCGGCTTGTTCTTGGTTCCACCTTCAATGCCCCTGACTTGCTGGCGTATGTGATAGGAATAGTCTTCGGGGCTGCTTCGGAACGTGTCTGCTGCAAGCGGCAAGGATGATGAATCTCCTTGGCACTTGATTAAGGGCATGTGTCGTGGTTTTTTGGGGTGCTGGGACACTCAGGCAGCAACAGCGTGACGGGCAGACGCTGCTGGCACTCGCGGTGTGTGAAGAAGGCGCTGGGTTTGCTGCCTGGCTGCTGGTGCAGAGACCCAGGGCGGCGCTCGCCGAGGCTCGCTTGCCCTGGGCTGCGATAGGTCGCACCTTTGGTGCTCAAAACTAGGAGGCAATGCGAAGGATGCCCCGCGATACCCCGCCTTAATCAAGTGCCATTCATGACTGACATGAACAGCCGCCGACAGGGTTCGGGGTGAATTTTAGAGCGAGCGGGAACACTGCCTCATCGCTGTGGGATGGCGGGGAAACGCTGCTGCTGAATGCGGCGTGTGATGAAAGTTTTGGTTTTGCTTTCCGGAAGGATGCGACCCGTACCAGGGTTGCCTCGCCAAGGCTCGGCAACCCTTCGCTGTGATACGGAAGGCCGTTGGCCTTCAAGACGAGGAAGTCAGTCTATTCTGCGGGTATGAATAGCTGTCTTGCCTACGCCTTCACAAACTCCACTTTTCCGGCCTTCATCTCCGCCGTGATGTAGTCTCCGTCTTTGAAACCGCCTTCGAGCACCGCCAGTGACAGCGGGTCGAGGAGGTGTTTTTGGATGGCGCGTTTGAGGGGGCGGGCACCGTAGACGGGATCGAAGCCGGCGTCGGCTAGATAGCGGGTGGTTTCGTCGGTGACGGTGAGGTGGATGTTTTGTTTGGCGAGGCGGTCGATGACGCGCTGGAGCTGGATCTTGACGATCTGATCGAGCTGTCCGGCATCGAGGCGGTCGAAGATGACGATTTCGTCGATGCGGTTGAGGAACTCGGGGCGGAAGAACTGCTTGAGGCTGTCGCGCACGAGGGCATCGCGCTGCTCAGGATTGCTGACGTCCTGGATGGCGTTGCTGCCGATGTTGCTGGTCATGATGAGGACCGTGTTTTTGAAATCGACCGTGCGGCCCTGGCCGTCGGTGATGCGGCCGTCGTCGAGAACCTGGAGCAGGACATTGAAGACATCGGGGTGGGCTTTTTCCACTTCATCGAAGAGCACGACGCTGTAAGGTTTGCGGCGTACGGTTTCGCTGAGCTGGCCGCCTTCTTCGTAACCGACGTAGCCGGGAGGCGCACCGATGAGACGGCTGACGCTGTGCTTCTCCATGTATTCGCTCATGTCGATGCGGGTCATGGCGCTGTCGTCGTCGAAGAGAAATTCGGCGAGGGCTTTGCAGAGCTCGGTCTTGCCGACGCCGGTGGGGCCGAGGAAGAGGAAGCTGCCGATGGGGCGGTTCTCATCCTGAATGCCGGCACGCGCACGGCGCACGGCATTACTGACGGCGTGAATGGCATCCTTCTGGCCGATGACGCGCTGGCTGAGGCGTTCCTCCATTTTCACGAGCTTTGAGCGCTCGCCTTCCTGGAGGCGTGAGACGGGGATGCCGGTCCAATTGGCAACGACGCGGGCGATGTCGTCCTCGGTGACTTCTTCACGTAGCAAGGAATGAGCCTCACGCGGCTGGGAGGCTTCGACGGGTGCGGCGCTGAGCTTCTTTTCGAGGTCGGGGATGAGGCCGTATTGGATTTCACCGGCGCGACCGAAGTCGCCACGGCGCTGGGCTTGCTCCTGCTCGGTGCGCAGGCGGTCGATTTCCTCTTTCACCTTGCGGCCGGCATCGACGGATTCTTTTTCCTTCATCCACTGGGCTTTGAGGGCGGAGGAGTTTTCTTTGAGATCGGCAATCTCCTTGTCGAGTTTGACGAGGCGGGCTTTGGAGGCGGCGTCTTTTTCCTTTTTCAGCGCCTGGCGTTCCATCTCGCCCTGCATGACCTGGCGCTCGAGGACGTCGATTTCCGTGGGCATGGAGTCGAGTTCGATCTTGATGCGGCTGGCGGCTTCGTCCACGAGGTCGATGGCCTTGTCTGGCAGGAAGCGGTCGGTGATGTAGCGATTGCTCAGGGTTGCAGCGGCGATGATGGCACCGTCTTGAATGCGCACGCCGTGGTGGACTTCATAACGCTCCTTCAAACCGCGCAGGATGGCGATGGTGTCCTCCACGCTCGGTTCGCCGACTTTCACGGGCTGGAAGCGGCGCTCTAGCGCGGGGTCTTTCTCGATGTATTTGCGATATTCGTCGAGGGTGGTTGCGCCGATGCAGCGCAGTTCGCCACGGGCGAGCTGGGGTTTGAGCAAATTGCCTGCGTCCATTGCGCCTTCGCCTTTGCCAGCGCCGACGATGGTGTGGAGTTCGTCGATGAAGAGAATGATCTCGCCATCGCTGGAGGTGACTTCTTTGAGGAAGGCCTTGAGACGCTCCTCGAATTCGCCACGGAATTTGGCCCCGGCCATCATGCCGCCGAGATCCATGCTGATGAGCTTCTTGCCCTTGAGGGAATCGGGCACGTCCCCCGCGACGATGCGGCGTGCGAGGCCTTCGGCGATGGCGGTCTTGCCGACGCCGGGTTCGCCGATGAGGACGGGGTTGTTCTTGGTGCGGCGGCTGAGCACCTGCATGACGCGGCGGATTTCTTCATCGCGGCCGATGACGGGATCGATCTTGCCCTGCTTCGCGCGGGCGGTGAGATCGGTGCCGTATTTTTCGAGGGTCTGGTATTTGCCTTCGGGGTCTTGATCGACCACGCGCTGGCTGCCGCGCACGGCGGTGAGGGCTTTGGAAACGGTGTCGTAGGTGAGACCGGCCTGTTTCAGTGAGTCGGACAGTTCGGTCTTGGTTTTGAAGAGGGCGAGGATGACGTGCTCGACGCTGAGGTATTCGTCCTTGAGCTTTTTCTGCTCGTCCTCGGCCTTGGTCATGAGTTCGCGCATCTCGTTGGAGAGATGCAGGCCGCTGGTGCCGCCGCTGACCTTGGGCTGGCGGGCGAGGAGGGCTTCGACGCTGGCTTTGAGGCCTTGGGCTGCGGCAGGATTGACTGCTGACTTTTCAAACAGCGGTGTGGCGATGCCGCCTTCCTGCTCAAGCAGGGCGAGGAGAAGGTGGGCGGGCTTCAGCTCCTGATGTTCATGTCGGGTGGCGATGGACTGTGAGGCATTGAAGGCTTCCTGCAGTTTGACGGTGAATTTTTCGGGGGACATGGTTGGTTGGGAGAAGGGTTGTTTCTCTGACTCTCTTGCTGGAAGCATGCCACAGCCTTGGCATGGGCTGCTATGCCTCATTTGTCGAGGTTGGGGCTCTTTTGATACGTTTTGAGGGTGAGTTTCGAGTGCATACCTGTCGCAGCGAGAAGGCCGAACTGGCACAGGTGTGCCGTCGCAAATCAGGGGTTCTTCTGGCGTCTGGAGAGCAGCATACGGATGCGAGTGGGATGGCGTTTTCCACTCATTACCGCCAAGACGAATCGCACGTTTTCTCCTGCGGCTTCAAAGAACACCTTATGCGAGAAGCGTCGCAGCTTCACCCATCGCACGGAATGACCGCTGGCATAGAGGTGGCTTGTGAGATGGCCCGATGCGATCCCTTGCAGCGCTGAACGGAAGTCTGCCTGAAAGATTCTGGCGAGGTCGGGATCAATGCTTTCAAAATACTCGCGTGCAGCATCAAAGTCCGTCGCTGCGGAAGGGTGGTGGATCAACTCATAGCGAGAAGCTATATGCTTGCTCGGTGGAGAGTCCCTTCACTTTGCCGCTGTGCAAGTCCGCTGAACGCTTCTTTAATTCCGCTAGCAGAGACGGGTCGGCTCCCTGTTCATGGTCCATGCTTTCTAACAATAACGTGGCCAAATGCATGCGCTTCTTGGCTGGCAATTTCAAAGCACGAAAACTCAGAGACTGTTTAGCGGCGGGCATAAAAGGAGGCTATCCGTAACGAGTCGGCGGTCAAGAGGCATCCTTTTTGAGATGCTTTCTCTCATTGCGTTTACTTCTCGCGCCCCGGTGTTTCTGTGCTCGCGCCGCTGCCGATCGTGACGTCATCGTTTAGGTGCAGGTCATAGCCTGCGACTTCCACTTCACCGTGGCGCACTTTCTTTTTGGACATGGCGACGGAGATCCACTTGAATTCGGCGTTGTTGTCGAGCAGCACTTTGAGGACCATGGTGAGCGGTACGGCGAGGAACATGCCCAGGGGGCCCCAGAGCCAGCCCCAGAAGATGACGGAGAGAATCACGACGAGTGGTGAGATGCCGAAGCGATTGCCGAGCATGGTGGGCTGCACGAAGTTATCGAGGAAGAAATTGATGCCGCCGTAGCCGATGGCGACAAAGATGGCGGTGCCGGGACCGTGCTGCACGAGAGCTTCCACAATGGCAGGCACGCAGGCGGCGGTGCTGCCCACGGCGGGGATGTAGTTGAACAAGAACGCCAGGAGCGCCCACAGCAGCGGGTAGTGGAGGTCGAAGAACCAGCACCAGAAGCCTGCGAGCAGGCCGGTAAGGGCGCTGATGAGGGTTTTGACGCCGAGGTATTTCTGGATGTCGTCCGCGCTGCGCATGAGGCCGGTGAGATCCGGGCCACCGGAGAGATGCACGGCATGCAGCCGGCTCTGGGTGCCATGGGCTTCCATGAGGATGAACATCATGACGATGATGATCATGATCAGGCTGGCGAGAAAAGTGGCCAGAGTGCCGAAGGTGGTGCCCAGCAATCCCGGGAGGTTACTCACCACATCCTGCTTGGTGGCGTAGCCAATGAGGGTATTCCAGTCGAAGACACCGCCCAGCATGGATTTGGCGTCAGCCACGCCCTTGAGTTCGAGCCAGGCTCCGAGGTCGTTTGAATACCTTTCGAGGCCGCGCAAGTAATGCGGCAGATCTCTCCAGAAGCTGATGAGCAAACGCACGCCGACGGTGATCATGCCTGCAAGGACGCCCAAATTGATCAGCATGGTGATGCCCAGTGCCAGGCCGGCAGGAACCTTGTGACGGCGCATCCAGCGCACCATCGGGTAGCTGAGCACTGCGAGGAAGAATGCGTACACGATAGGCACCAGCACATTGGCGGCGACCTTCATGCCGGTCAGTACGACAAACAGACATGCCAGCGTTACGACTGCCTGCGAGCCTTTGCGGCCCCAATCCACGGACTGATCATTCTCCTGAAACAACGACATGATCTGCAATGCCGCAAAATACCTGCTGGCTCAAGATTTTTCCATGCAGTATAAAACGACCCATGATCTCCACGCTTCACCGGCTCTTGAATTCCAGTCGCAAATCCGTTTTTGGGAATGATCGCGGGCGCAGCGGCTCGGGCATCAACCCACGCATCATCATGGGGCTGCTGATCATCGGGGGTTCATTGCTTTACCACTGGATATCCACCACGCCCTACCACAACGACTTCACGGGTCGGGAACAGACACTGGCGCTGGCAACACCGGAGGAGGAGATTGCGCTGGGGCTGCAATCCGCGCCGCAGATGATCCGGGAGAGCGGTGGGCTCTCGCGTGATGCCAAGGGGCGGGCGATGGTTGAGCGGGTCGGGGCGCGTTTGATCGCATCCACAGCAGCCAAGGAGACCTCGTATCAGTTTAAATTTCATCTGCTGGCTGACAGCGAAACTGTGAACGCCTTTGCGCTACCCGGTGGGCAGATTTTTATCACCGAGGCGCTGTTTCGCCGCCTGAAATCTGAAGATCAACTGGCGGGTGTGCTGGGCCATGAGATGGGGCACGTGGTGGGCCGCCACTCGAATGAGCAGATGGCGAATTCCAAGCTATGGGGTGGTCTGGCGCAGGGGATTGGCGTGCTGTTTTCCGACGGGAACAACAACTCGGGTGCGCAGATTGGCAACATGGTGGCGCAATGGCGGGTGATGAAGTTCAGCCGTGATGACGAATCGGAATCTGACGCGCTGGGCGTGCGGTTCATGATGCAGGCGGGCTACAATCCCGAGGCTCTCATCGGTGTGATGGAGATTTTGGCCGAGGCGAGCGGTGGGGGGAGCGGATCTGACTTCATGAGTTCGCATCCTAATCCTGCGAATCGGATGGAACGTATTCGCGAGGTGATTGCGAAGGAGCGGGCGGGGCGCTGAGGTGCTTGCGGGGAGCGAGGGACGCTCGAAAGCGGCGCTGAAGCGCCGCTGTCCGGGGACGCTGGCGCGAATATTCAGGGGGCCATTCCCAGGGGGCGGTTTTCCGTGCCTTTGATTTTTAGGAGGGTGTCGCCGAGTTCTTTGCGGGTGGGTTCGGCGAGCTTTTGGAGCTGCTCGACGATCTCGGGATGTTCTTTGGCGAGATTGTGTGTTTCACCGGGGTCGTCATTGAGATTGAACAATGACAGGCCGATGTTTTCCACACGGTAGCCATGGCGTGAGGCGATGCCTGCGATGCCGCTCTGGGTGATGGCCTTGGGTTTCATCTGGCCAAAGCGTGACGGTTTGCCATCGCGGCCGGGTTCACCGTCCACGGTGATGTAGGGATGGGGGAAGTGCAGCTTCCATGGGCCGCTGCGGATGGCCTGAAGTTCATCGCCGCCGTAGAACACCAGGGACTTATGCGGTGATTTGGCGCCCGGCTTTCCTTCCAGAAGATCGAGGATGTCTTTGCCGTCGATTTTGCGCTCGGAGAGTTTTCCGCCGATCAAGCGGGCAATGGTTGGAAGGAGGTCGATTTCCATCACGGGTTCATCGCAGACCTGGGTGGCGGGCACATGGCCGGGCCAGCGGGCGATGAAGGGGCTGCGGACGCCGCCATCGAAGGTGGTCAGTTTGCCCTCGCGCAGGGGTTTGGCGCTGCCGGCGTGATTGCCGTAGCTGAGGAAGGGGCCGTTGTCGGAGAAGAGGATGACAAGTGTGTTTTGATCAATACCGCAGCGCTTGATCGTGTCGAGGATCTGGCCCACGGACCAGTCGATCTCCTGCACGACATCGCCATAGAGTCCGGCGCTGGACTGGCCGCGAAAGGCGTGGGAGGCAAAGATGGGCACATGGGGCATCACATGGGGGACGTAGATGAAGAAGGGCTGATCCTTGTGCATCTCGATGAAGGTGGTCGCTCTTTCCGTGAAGCGGTGGGTGAACTGGCTTTGATCGGGATCGGTTTCGATGACTTTCAAGCCGTCGTAAAAGGGCAGGGGTGGCATCTCCTGCGCCAGGGAGGGGTGGTATTTGCTGTTGTCGTTTGAATAGGGAATGCCAAGAAATTCATCGAAGCCATTGCGCAGGGGATTGAACAGCAGATCGGTGCCGAGGTGCCATTTGCCGAAGGCGGCGGTTGCATAGCCCTGCGCCTTGCACATTTCCGGTAGCAGCCATTCATCGGGATGGAGGCCCTCTTTGCTGGTGTGGTTTAAGGCACCCTGCATGCCGACGCGGTTGGCGTAGCATCCGGTCAGCAGGGCCGCGCGTGAGGCGCTGCAGACTGCCTGCGCTACGTAGAAATTCGTGAACTTCATTCCCTCTGCCGCCATGCGGTCCATGTGGGGCGTCTTGATCTTCTCCGCGCCGAAGCAGCCGAGGTCGGCGTAGCCAAGATCATCGACCAAAATGAGCACCACATTGGGCGGGCGCTGATCAGCGGCGGAAAGAGTGAGGGAGGTGAGGAGGAGGGCAAGCAGCAGGCGCATGCTGCGCATCGTGGCAAATGCAGGCTGTGCTGGCGAGTTTTTTTGCAGTGCCGTGTCGAGGTGCTTGCCACCACTGTCGTTTCCTGACTACTATTTAACCATGATCTGGCGTGTGGCGGCAATGTTGGCGGTGATTTTCTGGGCGGTGATGTCCGGACTGCTGGTTCGTGACATCTATTTCCCCGAAGCTTCACGATTTGCCATTGTGCCGCCGCGCATGGTGATGGATTTGTTTTTGCGGCAGTCGGAAACCTTCGGCTGCACGCTGCATCTCTACCATCAGAGCGAAAAAATCGGTCACGCGAACCTTCAGGTCAATCGTCGCATCAAGCAGGATCATCAGACGGTGTATGAATTGATCGGCCATGGGGCAGTGGAGGAGGTGGCTCCGGACGACGAAGCGCGAAGCATTGTGGCCAGTTGGAGGCTCGGCTGCACACTGGCCGATGGTGAGCGCTGGCAAAACCTAGCCATCAAAGCCAGTTTTCCACAGCGTGATGCGAGCATGCGCCTGTCATGGAACGAAACGCAATCAGCGCCTGAAGTCCTGGTGAAGGAGGGGGAGCGTGTGGTGATGAATTCCGAGGATGTGAAGCTGCTCATGGGCATGGGGGGCGGTCAGAACAGTGCGCTGGCCATGCTCTCGCTGATGGGTGCAAGCTTCCCAAAAACAAGCACACAGCCGGAGAACAAGGATGCGATGAAGCTGCAGGCGCGGGAGGGCATGATGATGCTCGCGGGCAGGCAGCGGAAGTGCTTTGTGCTCACGCTGCCGATCATGGGAATGTACGAGGTCAAAATGATCTTCACTGAAGCGGGTGAGCTTGCGCGCATTGACCTTCCAGACGACTACGTGCTGCTGGAGCCCACCATCCACGGACTGCAGGACGCGGCGCATTGATTTGAACCCTTTTGAAGCATGATCGAGATTGAAGACCTCACGATGAACTATGGCGAACTGCGGGCGCTGGATGGCTTGAATCTCACCATCCAACCGGGCGAACTGTTTGCCTTCCTGGGGCCGAATGGTGCCGGTAAGACCACTGCGATGAAGCTGCTCACGGGTCTGATGAAGCCGGATGCCGGACGTGTGAGGCTGTGCGGGCACGACGTGCAACTGGAATCCATGCAGGCCAAGTCATTGCTCGGGTATGTGCCGGATGTGGCGGTGTTTTATGAGAAGCTTACGCCGGTGGAGTTCATGGAATTCATTGCCGAGCTGTTTGAGATGGATCTGGATCATGCGACGGCGCAGACCAACGCACTGTTTACTAAATTTGCCCTGCACGAGTACTCACGGCAGCGCATTGAAAACCTCAGCCACGGCACGCGGCAGCGCCTCGCCATCGCCAGTGCGCTGCTGCATGACCCGAAGGTTTTTGTCATTGACGAGCCGATGGTGGGGCTGGACCCCATCCATGCCCGCACGGTGAAGCGGGAGATCAAGGAACGCAGCCAGGCGGGGACCACGGTGCTGATGAGCACGCACTTGCTGAACATCGCTGAAGAGCTCGCTGATCGTATTGGCATCATTCATCACGGCAAGCTCATTGCACTGGGCACGCTGGAGGAACTGCGTCGGGATCACGAAAAGCGTGGGCGGCGGCTTGAGGACATCTTTCTGAGCATGGTGGAATGAGGTGAAACCAAGACGGCAGTTGCCGCGTTCATTTTTCCACATGAAAACCCTGCTCCTTTCCCTCCTCATGACCTCCATGGCTTTCGCTGCTGACACCCACGTTCAAGATATTGCGGTCAAGGACATCGACGGGAAAGAAACCACGCTCAAGGCCTATGCGGGCAAGGTGCTGCTGATTGTGAATGTGGCCTCCGAGTGCGGGTACACACCTCAGTATGCCGGCTTGCAGGCGCTGCATGAAAAGATGAGTGGGAAGGGGCTGATGGTGCTTGGTTTTCCCTGCAACGATTTTGGCGGACAGGAGCCAGGCAGCGAGGCGGAGATCAAGACTTTCTGCTCGCTCAACTACAAGGTGACTTTTCCCATGTTTGCCAAGGTGGCGATCAAGGGGGATGCCAAGCACCCGCTGTACGCTGCGCTGCAATCTGCTGCGGGTGGCGAAGTGGGCTGGAACTTTGAAAAATTCCTCATCGGCAAGGATGGCAAGGTACTGAAGCACTTCGGCTCGGATGTGGGGCCGGATTCGCCGGAGCTGATGACTGCGATTGAGGCTGCGCTGAAGTAGTCGCTACTTTTTGGACATCCAGTCCGCCAGTTGTCGTCGCTGCACGGGGAGTTTGCGGTGGAAGCTGTCTTCGATGGCCGCGGCGGCCATGCCGGTTTCGCCTTCGGGGATGATGCCGAGCATTTCGGCGAGGCGCTGCTCGAAGCGGGTGATCAGAGCGGGGACGGGATCTTTCGCGGCGAGGTAGTCGAGGGCTTTGACGAGGAGTTCGTGAATCTCGGGGATGGGAGAGTCGGTTTCGGCGACGAGGGTAATGAGCTTGACGAGGTAGGTGGCGGCGAGCACGCGGCCGTAGCTTTCACGCAGGCCGAGGCGCGGATTGGTCCAGCGGGCCTCGGCGAGGGTGTGCAGGTCGCTTGATTTGCTGCGGACGAAGCTCAACTCGGCGGAAACGAACAGGTCCAGCACGCCGTAGTGCGGTGATTTGGGCCGCAGTGATCCCTTGGCCATCGTTTTGAACAGGCCGACCTCCGGCGAGCACCATTGTACAATGAGGCTGCTCTCCGCGTAGCGCGTGCGTCCGATGAGGATGGCCTCGGTTTTTTCCATGATGACAAAAGGCGTTGAACTCGGCACGCCAAGCCTTTATCTACGCTGCATGGAAAAGACCAGCAAGACCATCCTTACCGACCTCCAATCTCTCGACACTACTGCCCTCAAGGCAAGGTTGAGTGAGCTCCGGAGGTATCTTTGACGTCCCGAAACTAAAAGACGAACTGGCCATGCTGGAGGACCGCCTGGCGGCCCCTGGCTTCTGGGATGACGCGAATGCGGCGCGCAAGACGATCGACCGCACGAATGTCATCAAAAAGAAAATAGGACCTTTGCAGGATCTGGAAGGTCGTGCTGGCGACTTTGACGGGCTCATCGAGCTGGCCAAAGAAGCGGGCGACACGGATACGTGGCGTGAGGTTGAGCAGGAGCACAGGACGCTCGAAAAGGATGTCTCCACCTTTGAGCTGAGCCAGCTTCTCAGCGGGCCGTTTGACAGTGGCAATGCTTTTATCACCATCCATTCCGGAGCCGGTGGCACGGAGGCCTGTGACTGGGCGGACATGCTGATGCGCATGTATCAGCGCTGGTGCCAGCGCCGTGGGTACAAGGTCGAGCTTATCGACCATGAAGCGGGTGATGACGTGGGCACGCGCTCCGCGACGCTCGAAATCATCGGAGAAAACGCTTTTGGTTTCCTGCAAACTGAGCGCGGCGTGCACCGCCTCGTACGCATCTCGCCGTTTGATGCGGCGAAGAAGCGCCATACGAGTTTTGCCTCGATTGACGTGACGCCTGACTCCGAAGAGGAGATCGACATTATCGTGCGCGATGAAGATCTGCGCGTGGACACCTACCGTGCGGGCGGCAAAGGCGGGCAGAACGTGAACAAGGTGGAAACGGCCGTGCGACTTACGCATCTTCCCAGTGGCGTGATTGTGGCCTGCCAGATCGAACGCAGCCAGCCGAAAAACCGTGCCAAAGCGATGGCGATGCTCAAGGCGAAGCTCTACCAGATCGAAGAAGACAAGCGTCAGGCTGAGATCGACCGCCAGTATGGCGAGAAGAGCGACATCGGCTGGGGCAGCCAGATTCGCAGCTACGTTTTCCAGCCCTACCAGATGGTCAAAGATCACCGCACGGGCGAAAAGACCAGCAGTGTGCAGGCCGTCATGGACGGTGACCTAGATGCCTTCATGGAAGCCAAGCTGCGCGGCCGGAAAGCCGGCGACAACGACAAGGACGACGACGTCTAGTTGCTGGATTCTCGATGTTGGATGCTGGATGTCTGAAAATGGGTGGTTATATGAGCTATCAAAATCTCGACATCTGGCAGTTAGCTAAGCAATCCTCGATTGAAATCCACACCATGAC
This sequence comes from Prosthecobacter sp., assembly GCF_029946185.1. Classification (GTDB taxonomy): domain Bacteria; phylum Verrucomicrobiota; class Verrucomicrobiia; order Verrucomicrobiales; family Verrucomicrobiaceae; genus Prosthecobacter. Next base: position 46,237 of record NZ_JAQSEA010000042.1, on the reverse strand, counting down.
TTTGAATACGCTCCCAAAGTTTGAGTTGTATGAACAAGGTTCGCAGATTCGTCGTTCATCGAAGTCGGTTCGCTCCACCATCGTGGAAGGCTATGGTAGGCGTGAGTACAAACAGGATTTTGTGCTACGCTTGACCTACGCCCTGGCATCAAATGACGAAACCATTGATCATCTGGACACTCTGCGCGAAACTGGCACCCTCACGGATGAAACACTCTATGCCAGTCTCCACGAAAACCTCACACACCTCGGCAAAAAGCTAAATCTCTTCATCCAAGCTGTCCGACAAGGCCACCGATCCTCAAAATAGACATTCTGGATCCAGCATCCAACATCGAGAATCCAGCAACTAGCCCCTATGAAGCCCGTTTTCGAGAAAGTCCCCAAGCGTCAGTGGGAGTCCTTCCACTGTGAGACGGTACGTGCGTTGGACTATGGGACGCGGTGGCATTTTCATCCGGAATTCCAGCTGACGCTGGCGATAGAGAGTCGCGGGCACCGGGTGGTGGGGGATAATATCAGTGCGCTTACAGATGGAGACATCGTGCTGATTGGAGCCAATCTGCCGCATGTCTGGCATCAGGACACGAGCGCGAAGTCGCGGCGGGTGAATGCCATCATCGTGCGTTTTGATGAGGATTTCCTGGGGCGTGATTTCATGGCGCTGCCGGAGATGGAGCTGGTGAGGCGGCTGCTGCAGCGTGCGGCGCGTGGGCTGGAGGTGCGCGGTGCCGCCCGTGCGGTGGTGACGGAGCACATGAAGCGTCTCGCTGGCAGCGAAGGTCTGGCACGGGTGATTGAACTGCTGGCGGTGCTCAATGCGCTGGCCGGGGCAGATGATCTGAAGGCGCTGGCCAGCTCCAACTTCGAGCCCAAGCTGGAGTCTGCCGACCAAGGGCGGATGGAGCGGGTGATCGACTTCATTCACACGCATCTGACCGAGGAAATTGATCGTGAGCGTCTGGCAAAGCTGGCGCACCTCAGTCTGGGTGCGTTCAGCCGCTTCTTCCATTCACGCACAGGCAAGACCGTGCCGCAGTATGTGAACGAGGTGCGCATTGGCCGTGCCTGCGGCATGCTGGCGGAGGATGTGTCAAACATCACGGACATCGCGATGGACTGCGGTTATCGCAATCTGGCGAACTTCAACCGGCGCTTCCGCGAGGTGATGGAGACCACCCCGAGCGCCTACCGGCAAAAATTTCGCGGCATGGCGGGGAGGTGACGCCTGCGCCACTTGCGCGGCCATTCATCCGGTGAGATAAGCAGTACATGAGTCAGATGCTTGAACCGGATCTTTCCGTGGTGGACCTCCGCTCCTACTTCGTGCGGAAGCGCAATGCGCTGCTGGTGCGCGGGCGCTTCAGTCCACTCTATCTCGATTACTACCTGCACCTGATGCAGCATGGCCTGCAGAATGCAGAGCCGCTGGACCAGATGCTCAAGGATGCGCTGGCCGCGCTGGCGCTGCATCTCGGCTCACGACCGCAGGATGAAAGCTGCGCGTGGACGATCCACGTCAAGGAGCCGCAGCGGGCAAATGTGTTTGTCACTGGGAGCTCGCGCCCTGGGCGGGTGGCGGGCCGGGTTTTTACCGAAGATGTGCGCGAGGAGGGCGAGGCGATGTTCATCGCGCAAACGACGCGTCCGGATCAGGCGCCGCGGCAGAGCATGATCGAGTTTTTCGGCGACGATATGTTGAAGGCGGTGGAAACGTTTTACACCACCAGCGAGCAGCGGCTCACGCGCTTCTTCCGCCTGGAGGATGAAGAGTTTGTGCAAATCTCGGCAGAGCCGGATTGCGATGAGGCATGGCTGTCCGAACTCACGCTGGAGCAGGTGCTTGCACTCGAAACGGCGGAGCATCTGACCCTGCTGGAAACACGAGGCTATGTGTTTGAATGCGGCTGCTCCATCGAGCGCCTGCTGCCCATCATCATGCGCCTGCCGCAGGATGATCTGGACCACATCTTTGCCGATGGCGTGGCGCAGATCACGTGCCCGCGTTGTGGTGCGGTCTTTCGCACGCCGAAGGAGAGCTTTGAGCAGTGGCGGTCCAAGCAGTCGTAGTGCAAGCGTCCCGCTTGCGATAATTGCATGAAACTTGCCCTCATCCGCCGTCAGTTTTCCGCCACGGGTGGCGCGGAACTGTATGTGCAGCGGCTGCTGGGGGCATTGACCGCGGCGGGGCATGAGACGCATCTGTTTGCGGAAAAATGGCAGGGGCAGGCCGCTGGCGTGCAGTTTCACAGTGTCGATGTAGCAGGATCGCGCGCGGAGCGTCCGCTGCGTTTTGCGGAGGGTGTGAACGCTGCTTTGCAGCATGAGAGATTTGATTGCGTTTTCAGCCTGGAGCGCACGCTGAAGCAGGATGTCTATCGCGCGGGCGATGGCCTGCACCGGGTGTGGCTGCAGAGGCGCAGGCAGTTTGCGCCCTGGTGGAAGCGGCCGCTGGTGGGACTGGGGGCGTTTCATCGCAACATGCTGGCGCTGGAGGCGCGCACGTTTGATCCGGCAAACACGCAGCGCATCATTGTGAACTCTGAAATGGTGCGAGGCGAGATCTTGCAGCATTTCCCCGCCTTTCCGCAGGAGCGCGTGCATACGATTCGCAACGGGGTGGATGTGCAGCGTTTCAAGAACGTATCGAGAGTGGCAGCGCGCCAACGCTTTGGACTGGAAGACAACGATTTCGTGCTGGTCTTCGTCGGCTCCGGCTGGGAGCGCAAGGGGCTGCCCTGGCTGCTGAAGTTCATGGCAGGGCGCAGTGATGATCCGCGCCTCAAACTGCTTGTAGTCACACGGGATCGCATGCGCGGCAAGATTCCGCCGAACGTCATTCTGACGGGGCCGCTGAGCGATGTGGAGGCTGCCTACGCCGCTGCTGATGTGCTCACATTCCTGCCCATTTATGAACCCTGCTCCAATGTGGTGAGCGAGGCGCTGGCCAGCGGCATTCCGGTGGTGACGACGAGATTCAATGGTGCCAGCGAATTGATCGAGCCCGGCATCAACGGCCATGTTCTGAAGGATCCCGCTGATCTGGCGTCGCTGGGCAGGTGCGTCAATCACTGGAGAGCGCGAGGAAGCGCCGGGCCCTTCACCACACGGCTGCCGCTCGATCTGGAACTGAATGTGAGGGGCACTTTGCAGGTGCTGGAGCAGGCGGCGAAAGCAGTGTGAGCAGCGTCGGGTTTCTTCGAGAATCCGGGCAGATCGGCATTTCGACAAGGGGCCACCACGCAGCGATTCGTATCACGCGGTGTAGAAGCGCTCAAAGAGCGTGCCGGGCTGCGGTTGTTTGGCTATAGCGAGGGTTGATTTGATGAGTGAAAAGCATTTAACACTTAGGAATGACCTCGGAAGAATTTTCCTCAGCAGCAACGCGCCTGTGCACGGCGTGTGGAATGTGCTGTGACGGGACGATGTTTCAGATCGTGCGGATGCAGTCGGGGGATGTGCCGGCGGAACTGGGTAAGCTGGGGTTGAAAATCCGCTGCCGGGACGGTGAGTATTACATGGAACAACCATGCACCGGGCTGCGGGAGAAACGCTGCACGGTGTATGAGAAGCGGCCGGTGCGGTGCCGCCTGTTCAACTGTCAGCAGCTGGGGCGGCTGGAAAGTGGCGATACCGCTGAGGCTGAGGCGATGGCGACGATCATCGAGACTCGTGAACTGGTGGAAAAGGTGCGCGGATTGATCGAGCAATGCGGACTGCGTGAGGACGGTCAGGCGCTGGTGGAACGCTATGAGCGGGTTGCTTCCACTCCGGTCAATCAAGCGCTGGAACCGGAGCTGGTCGCCGTGCGGGAGGATTTGGAAGCGGTGATGCGGCACCTGAAGGTGCAATTGAATCGCGAATTTAGGCTGCCACCGGGCTCTCCATGACGAATTGCTCGTCATTTGCATCTTTAGTGCCATGATGGCGGATGGAAATGAAAATATTGAAGCTGCTTGGCAGTGAGGAATACATCCCCTCAAACGTGCCAGAGCTGCTTTCACAACTGGGCATGAAGCCCAATCAACAGCAGGTGCTGCAAAGCCAGCTCAAAATCCTGGAGAAACAGGGGAAAATCGTACGCACCAAGGGCAATCGCTACATCGTGGCGAAGGAGGCCGATCTGGTCCCTGGAGTGATTCAGATCACGCGCGGTGGCCGTGGCTTTGTGCAGCCCGATGAAGCGGGCATCCCTGAAATCGGCATCTCGGAGAGCAACACGGGCACGGCAATGCATGGCGACCGCGTGTTGGTACGCCTCGATGTCAGGCCGGGGCAGCAGGACAAGATCGGCAGCGTGGTGCGCGTGCTGGAACGCAAGCGCACGCAGTTTGTGGGCACCTTGCAGCGTTCGAAGCAGTTTCTGCATGTGACGCCGGATGATCCGCGTCTGCCGGGGGCGATCTATGTTTCGGAACCGCGTGACGTGGGCCGCAAGCCCAACGTGGGCGACAAAGTGGTGGTGGAAATCACGCAGTGGGACTCCAAGCAGACGGCGCCCGAGGGCGAGATCATCGAGGTGCTGGGGCCGCCGGATGAGGAGGGTGTGGACATGCTCTCCGTGCTGCGTCATTACGATCTGCCGCTGCACTTTCCGAAGAACGTGCTGCATGAGGCCCAAACGATTGCCAAATCACGGCCCGACAACCAGCCGAGCGCGAAGGAGTGTGCCGGACGAGTTGACTGCCGTGCGCACAACGTCATCACGATTGATCCGGATGATGCCAAGGACTTTGATGATGCCATCTGCCTGCAGAAGCAGGGTGACCAGTGGCTGCTGTGGGTTCACATTGCCGATGTGTCACACTATGTGCTGCCGGGCAGTGCGCTGGATATCGAAGCCAGGAAGCGCGGCAACTCGACTTACCTCGTGGATCGCGTGATTCCGATGCTGCCGGAGGCGCTGAGCAATGAGCTTTGCTCGCTCAAGCCGAACGTGGATCGTCTGACGAAGTGTGTGGAGTTTGTGCTGTCCAAGGATGGGCATGTGGTCAGCTCGAAGTTCTATCCTTCTGTGATCCGCTCGAAGCGGCGCTTCACCTATAAGGAGGCGTTTGCTGCCATCCAGGTGCCGCCGAACAATGAAACCGAGCAGATGCTGCACGATGCGCATGCGATGGCGCAGAAGGTCCGCCGCCTGCGCTTCAAGAATGGCTCGCTCGATCTGGATTTCCCGGAGAACAAAATCCGCCTCGATGAACACGGCAAGGTGCTGCGAATCGAGCGCATTGAGAATGATGTCTCGCATCAGTTGATCGAGGAATACATGCTGCTGGCCAATGAGGCCGTCGCAGGCCGCCTCATGGGCCTGGACCGGCCTTCCGTGTACCGCGTCCACGAATCACCGAAGGAAAAGCGGCTCAATGATTACCGTGAAGACGTGCTGAGCCATCGCGTGGCCTGTGGCAATCTCACGCATCGCCCTGAGGTGCAGAAGTTGCTCAGCCTGCTTGGCACGCTGCCGATTGGCCCGGCGTTGAAGATCGGCTTCCTGCGCTCGATGATGCGGGCGCGTTATGCCGTGGAGCCACTCGGCCATTACGGCCTTGCCAAGACGAAGTACACGCATTTCACGTCACCGATCCGTCGTTACGCTGATCTCGTGGTGCATCGCTCCTTGTTTGACAAGGTCGAGCTGCAGGTGGGCACCGCCAAGCAGATCGCGGATCACATCAGCACGACTGAAAAGAACTCGTCTGATGCCGAACGCGACAGCAAGGAGGTCAAACTCTACGCCTACCTGAGAGCGCAGCTTGTTTCGAAAAAGCCGCAGCCTTATGTCGCGCTCGTCACTGATGTGCGGAACTTCGGCTTCTTCGTTGATGTGCCGGATCTCGGCCTCAGCGGTGGCGTGCCGCTTTCCGCGATCCAGGATGACTTCTATATCTTTGATCCCTCCACGCGTCAGATCACGGGGCGTCATACACGCAAAGTCATCAGCATCGGGGACAATGTCGTCGTGCAGATCTACAAGGTGGACAGCATCAAGAAGCAGGTGGATTTCATGCCTGTGCCGCAGCGAGGCAAGCCAACGCGTTCGGAAGATTCGGAACGACCGAATCGGCGTGGGCCACAGAGTCGCGATCCCAAACGGCCAGCCGCACCGCCGCGCAAGCCGGGACACGGCCACAAGCGTGCGTCGCAGCAGCCGAAGAAGAGACGATAGGAGGGATCAACCCAGGCCCACCGCATCGCGCACACGGCTGAGTGTCTTGCGCGCGACGGCGCGGGCTTTCTCAGCCCCTTCAGCGAGGACTTTGTCCACGTAGCCTTGGTCGGCGACGATTTCGTTACGACGGGCGCGGAAGGGGGCGAAGTAGTCGGTCACGCCTTGCAGAAGGCGCTTTTTGAAGTCGCCGTAACCGACGCCTCCGTTGAGGTGGTCTGCCACCATGGCGTCGTAGTCTGCCTGTGAGGCCACGAGCTTGTAGAGGGCCAGGATGCTGCTGCCTTCGATTGATTTGGGAGCTTCGACCGGCGTGGAGTCGGTCTGGATGCTCATGATCTTCTTTTTGAGCGGCCCGGGTTCTTCAAACAACGGGATGGTGTTGTTGTAGCTCTTGCTCATCTTCCGACCATCGAGACCGAGGACGACCGCCGTCGTTTCCTGGATGCGCGGCTGCGGCAGCTTGAAGAGGCCTGCGCCAAAAGTTTCATTCATCTTGATGGCGATGTCGCGGGTGACTTCGACATGCTGCTTCTGATCTCTGCCGACGGGTACGATATCGCTCTCATAGATCAGAATGTCCGCCGCCATGAGCACAGGATAGGCAAAGAGGCCGTGGGAAGGACTGATGCCGTTGGCGATTTTGTCTTTGTAGCTGTGACAGCGCTCCAGCAGGCCCATGGGGGTCACGGTGCTGAGGATCCAGGAGAGCTCGCAGTGCTCTGGGACGTCGCTTTGACGGAAGAAGACGCATTTGTCCGGATCAAGACCGCAGGCGAGGAAGTCGATGGCGAGTTCGCGGACGAAGCCACGCAGCGTCTTGCCGTCCTGAACGGAGGTGAGGGAGTGGTAGTCGGCGATGAAGTAGTAGGCGTCGCCTTCATGCTGCAGCTTGAGTGCAGGCTCCATCATGCCAAAGAAATTGCCGATGTGGAGTCTGCCGCTGGGTTGAAGGCCGGAAAGGATGCGCATGGAAGGATAAAAGGGGCTGGGGAAAGGGAGGATTTTGAATGACGAATGACGAATGTCGAATACCGAATGCAGTCACTCCGCAGTACCGGGGGCGGCTGCAGGGCGGATTACTGCGGGGCTTGCGTCAGCGTCAACGAGTCACTTCGGACTCACCGCTTTCCATACCAAAGAATGATCCCAGGCTTTGAGCGCGGCGTTCCATTCCTCGTGCCACTGGGCGTAACTGGCTGCGGGATGCATCCCGGTGTTAGAGGTGAATTCGAAGCGGGCGACCGTATCGGTCTGGTCCTGGGTCGTGGCGAGGTTCCAGTGGCTGAAGGTGCCTGCGCGGGACTGGTTCAATCCCTGAAGTGAGGTGGAAGAGATCTGCGGAACATGTTGAATCACGACCTCTGAACGAAAGTGAAAGGGGTAGCGCACCAGGAAAGGATTGTGACGGTTTTTCACAAAGGAGGTGGAGAGGTATTCGTTTTCCCACAATGCGGGCAGCGCGGCACGCTGAAGGTCACCCTCGGAATAAAGACGGCCGAGCACGTCGTAGCTCACGGTCACCAAGGCGGGTTGTGCGATGTCTCCGAGATTGGCAAAGGAGAATTCATGAACACGGACGCGGGCTGTGGTCGCCAGCATGCCCTGCACCTTGCGCAACTGCGCAGTGGCATCCAAGCCGGCAAAAGCGTTGCGCATCCATGCAGCGTAGTAGCCATCCAAGGTAAGGGTTTCTTCCACATGCCAGCCATCGTCCTCAGGTCTGACGATGCGGCGGCTGTCAACTCGCGAGCTGTCCGTTGCAGGTTCGGCATGGGGGGCATTGAGGCGCACATGCCCGGCCTGCAAGATGAGTGCATGCGTGTGCCAGAGGCTGTCGGCATGCCAGAGGGCCGGCGGGAGATTTTTATCCGTGGTGTCAATGAGCCAGTCTGAGCCGAGGGCGGGGACATGCACGACCATGTGGTTGAACTGATCCATGCTGGGCAGCGATGGCTGAATGCGCCAGTTGCTGTTGACGAGTGCCAGGTGGCTTTCAATGCCGGCTGCCTGGAGCAGCTGGTGCATGAGCAAAGCCTGGTCTTTGCAGTCTCCGTACTGCTGCTGGAGGGTCTGTGCGGCAGGATTTGGCCGGCGTGCGCGAGTGCCAAACTCAATGGCCGTATAGCTGACATGCTTCTGCACATGACCTGCGAGGGCGGCTATTTTTTCCTGGTCGGTTTTCATGCCGGCCGTGAGTTTGGCTGCCAGCTCCCCGGTCTGGGCATCGGGTTTGAGGCGGTCTGCGATGTCCTTGAGGTAATCCTCACCGATCTTTGCCCACGTTCCATTATCACCACTCAGAAACACACCGGGGACACGATCCTCGTAAAATCCATTCATTGGCTCTTCACGGTCGTAGGGCTGGTTGAAACCCATCCACGCGATGAGGTTTTTCTCCTTCACCGTCTGCAAGCTGTCTGCATGATCGAGGGAGGTTTTGACCTTGTCGATGTCACCGGTGATGAAGATGATCTCGGCGGCGCAGTCTCCAAAGAGGTGACGTTCAAATGGAAAAGTCTCTGTCTTGCCGAAATCTTGGATGGAGACCTCATACTCAACCGTGCATCCGGGGCGGAGACCGGGAAGCTGAAAGTGGAGTTTCTTGCGATGACTTGCCCCGCCGGTGGTGCTGTCCATCACATAAGCGTCTCCAGCTGCCGTGGCGATGGCTTTGCCGTTCCCGTCCCGGACCACCACGCGGTTGATGAAAATGCGCTCGCTGAGCGGGTCGAAAGTGAACTCAATGCTGCTGAGATCATTGGCCCCCTCAGTGGTGTTGATGCGGATGCGGCGGTGAAAGGTGCGGCGCAAGGGTTTGCCGCTCTCGAAGGCATAGCCTTTGGCGGCAAGCAGAAGGACGGTGGGCTGGCTGGCCCCATAGTCTTTTTCCATGGGATGGGTGTCGAGCGCATGCCGCAGGGTTTCTGGCAGTGCGACTATTTCGACGGGGGTTTTGATGTCGGAGTTGTTGCCCTGGCCGAGCATGGCGGAGGCACGGCGCAGTGCGTCCTGCACGGTGTCGTTGTCCGGTTGTTTTTTATCGGTTCTTTCGAAGGTCTCCTTGGCCTCGCGGTACCATTTCCGTCCCATCTGACTCCAGCCCAAGATCATGAGTGCACGCGGGGCTTCCTTGCCGTCTGCGAGAATTTTTTCAGCGATGTCTGCCGCGCGTGCATGCTCGTCCAATTCGTTGAGTGCCTCGCCGAGATCGAACAGCACGCGGCGGTCATCCGGATAGGCGGCGGAGAGTTCTTCCAGCAATTGCAGTCCGCGTTTGGAGTCACCGCCGTTGGTGATCGTCTGTGCATGCCAGCGGCGTGAGTTGACCCCGGGAAATTTGGTCATCCATTTTTCAGCAGCCTGGGTGGCCAGCGGGTGCTGATCTTTTTCATTGAGGTGCCTGAACCATTCGAGGGCTTTGTCCTCGTCTTTGTAGCCGGTTTCAACGGCTTTGATAAAGGCCTGGTTGGCGGCGGAGTAGTCACCGGCGTCAGAAAGGAGCCAGGCATGATCCACATGCAGCGAGGCGTTTTTTTGAAATGCCCCGATCCGTGGACTGAGGTAGTCCAGGGCAGCCTTGGACTCTCCTGCCTGCCGCAGGGCATCAGCCACGTTGGAGAGGATGGCCGGGTCTTTTGAGGTTTGATCAAACGAGCGTTTGAACCATGGCACAGCTTCCTTGTACTGTTCGCGGTTGTAGAGTGCAATGCCGATGTCGTTCAAGATCAGGCCGTAATCGTTCAGCTTGGCAGGTGGCAGAGCAGGCGGCGGAGATTCGGGCGGCAGAAGGGTGATGGAATCCAACGCGGTCCGCACAAGTTTGATGTCTCCTGTCTGCTTCACAGACCAGCCCGAATGCAACTGGGCCAAGTGACCTTTCACCGCCACACGCAGGATGTATTCATATTCGGTGCCTTCGCTGTTGCGCATGCCGGTGATCTCCAGCCCTTCTCCCCACGCACAGGGCCAGGGCTTGGCGAGCCAGCCATCGTCAGATGGGTACGTAATACCCAGACGCTTCAGCAACGCAGCGGCGGCTGTTTCGGCGTCGGGAACGGGTTGCTCCACATCGACGGGAATGATCATCACCCCTTCCTTGTCACGCAGGGCGGCGAAGTCGGAGAGCGCATTTCCAGACTTCTCCCAGGCGCCCCATTCGGTCGTGGACAGCGCGGTGCGGTAGCCCCATGCCGGCCGGTTCACATTCACCAGCTGCGCTGCTTGGGTGGCCCCCTTGGTGATCAAAGTCTTGATCACGCCTACCATGCTGATGCACATGAAGAAGAACGACAGAATCATGCTCGAAACGGCCTGCGCCAGCCCCTGCCGGTGGACGCTTCGCTCATGGGTCGCCAGTCCGATGATGGCCAGCAGGATGGCAAGCAGGCTGAGAAAGAGTGCAGAGAAAGGTGCCAAAACCAAGGCCGTCGCTTTGAATTCCGGGTGGAGGGCTCCAGCCGCCGTAAGCAATGTCACGATCAAGAGCGCCAGCAAGCAGGCCGCCAGTGACGCGACGCCAATTTTATTCACTGTCGGCCGACGCAGCAGCGTCATGCACTTGATCAATCCGAGTAGAACCAGCAAGGCTGGAATGAATGTGCCAAGGGTGTACCCGATGGGATAGGCCTCTAAATCTGTGGTGGCGATAAGAATCGACATAAGGTGCAGTGATTGCCGGTGAATGTGCTTTGGGCCGGATGGAAAGACGGCGGCTTCAGAGCACTGCTTCCGGAGTGTTCCACCCGCGAAAGAGGCGGATTTGATGAATGAGATTGCGAACAACGAACACCGTTATAAGGCAGGCCTGGGTGAGGCCGCCTAAATTGCTGGCGAGGTTGAGCGTGGTGGAGAGTGTCGATGTTGTGGCTTCCTCGCCTCCGGGCGTTGCCGTATTGGCGAGCTCCACGAGTTTGTCGGCGATAGCGATTAAAACGTTAAAAATGATCATGGCTTGGATCAGCCACGCCACGACCCCAGCCGAAATGTCAGACTCTGGGGCGGAGCGCTTTTTTTGTGACGCCCAGCGCATTTCGCGAAGACATTGAAAAGGCATGAACAGGTTCGCCACGGGCGTGATCCACCAGAACCCTGACCCGCGCCCATGCTGAATCAGATTCGTACTGTAAAGCCTGAGGAGCGAGCCGAATGCGCAGCCCTGCCACAGGATGAGCAGCACAAACATGGCTGCTACTGGCCAGCCTATCCGGCTGTCGAAGGCATTGACGCATTGATTGAACCAGTCGGGCAGCCCGGTGATGCCGGCGAGCAGGAACAGGGCGTAGATGGCGAATACAAACCGCATGAAGCCGAGAACCACCAGGTCAATCACCAGCAGCATTGCCGAAAACCACAGCCAGCCGGTGGGACCTGCGATGATTCTGTCAGAAGCCAGTGGACGTGACTGTTTGGGAATGGTCGGAGGCAGCGGCGGTGGAGCAGACGGCGGACCCTGAGTGACTGGCCGTGCTGCAGCAGAAACCCACTCCTCAGAGGCATTCCGCCGGATTTGTATTTCTGCAGCATTCTTCTCCTGCTCCAGCAGGGCACGAAGTTCTGCGTCGCTGATGGGACCAATCTCCGAGTCTGACCGCTTATAATACCATTCTTCCATTTGAATTCGGTTTAACCGAAGTTTGGATTCGATGGAAGGTATTTTCGTAGAAACTCTCAATTACTTGGCTTAACTCGCTTCGGGGGGCACGATGAAGAGCGGGACGGTGGCCTTTTGGCGAAGGGCGTCGAGGGTGCTGCCGTGGATGATGTCGCCGATCAAACGAAAAGGCGCCCACAAAGGGATTAAGCGCTTGCTGATTATTGAAGCGCCAGTTTAAACCGATGTCGAGTTGCACATCAGGAGTGAAGAGACAAGTCAAACCACCGTCGAAGGCGGACTGCTGTCAGCGCCCTTATTCAAAGCTGCGCGGGCGAGCAGGCCGTGCTTGGGGCCAAAGACAAAGGCCAACACAAATAATGTGGACTGCACGAGCACGATGCAGGCACCGGTGGCGCCGTTGATGAAGAAGCTGACATAGACGCCGAGGCAACTGGCCAACACGGAGGAGCCAGCGGCGATCATGAGCATGTGATCGAAGCGGTCTGTCAAAAGTCGTGCGGTGCAGCCGGGGGTGACGAGCATGGCGACGACGAGGATGATGCCGACGGCTTGAAGCGAGGCGACGATGGTGGCGGCGAGCAGGGCCAGCAGCAGATAGTGGAGCAGCGTGGTGTTCAGGCCGATGGCGCGGGCGTGCGCCGCATCGAAGCAGAAGAGCAGCAGGTCTTTGCGCAAAATCAGGATGATGGCCAGCGTCAGCACGGAAGCCACGATGGTCTGGATCATGTCCGCGCGCTCGATGCCGAGGATGTTGCCGAACAGGATGTGGTTCAGATGTGCCTCGGTCTCGACTTTGGTAAAGAGCACGAGTCCAAAGGCGAACAGACCGGTGAAGACGATGCCCATGACGGTGTCTTCCTTGATGCGGGTGTTGGATTTAATCCAGCCCGTGGCTGCAGCGCAGAACAAACCTGTGGCGAACGCGCCCACGGCCAGTGGCAGGCCGAGCATGTAGGCTCCGACCACGCCAGGAAGCACGGCATGCGAGATCGCATCTCCCATCAGCGACCAGCCTTTCAGCACGAGGTAGCAGGACAGTACCGCACACGTAGCTCCCACGAGTGCACCGACGAGCAGCGCCTCCTGCATGAAGCCGTATTGAAAGGGGGCGAGGAAGTTCATGAGGCAGCGGCGGCACGGCGCTGGGTGCGTGCGGCGAGGACCCCGTGCTTCGGTGCGAGCACGAGTACGACGAGAAAAACGAGTGTCTGCAACACCACGATGCAGCCGCCGGTGGAGCCGTTGAAAAAGTAGCTGGCATAGGCACCCACCACGCCGCAAGTCGTGCCGGTGATGGTGGCGATGACGAGCATTTTGCCAAATCGATCCGTCAGCAGATAGGCCGTGGCGCCCGGTGTGACAAGCATGGCCACGACAAGGCAGGCGCCCACGGTTTGCAAAGCTGCGACTGCTGTGGCGGAAAGCAGCGCGAGCAGCAGGAAGTGCAGGAAGCGAGTGTTCAGGCCGATGCTGCGTGCGTGGTTTTCATCAAAGCAGTAGAGCAGCAGGTCGCGCCACTTCACACCCAGCACCAGAATGGAAAGTGCGGAGATGATCAGCACCTGGAGGATATCGGGATCGGAGATGGCGAGGATGTTGCCAAAGATGATCGTGCGTAGATTAAGATTGCTCGGATAGAGCGAAAGCAGCAGCAGACCAAGCGCGAAGAAGCTGGTGAAGACCACGCCGATGACCGCGTCCTCGCGCAGGCGCGAGTGATTCTTCACCCAGCCCATGCTCAATGCGGCCAAAATGCCTGCGACGAAGGCCCCGACGGAGAATGGCAGCCCCAGCAGCCAGGCCAGTGAAACGCCAGGGACGACAGCATGAGACAGTGCATCGCCCATCAGCGACCAGCCTTTCAGGGTGATGAAGCAGGACAAAAACGCACACACGCCGCCGATGAGGCCGCTCACCATGATGGCCTTCACCATGTAGTCGTAGTGGAAGGGCGTGAAGAGATCGTTCATTCTCCCGCCTCCTTGGCCCGCTCGTTGACGAGATCTTCGCGCCCCTGACGGTTGGTGTATTCCAGGTGGCCGCCCCTGCCAAAGACGAGCGGGCGCTCGTCATCGGTCAGCAGTTTCACCGTGCGGCCATCGTTTTCCTGAATGGTGGAACTTTCGAAGTGGAACTGCCGCAGGACACCGCCGAAGGCGCGGGAGAGATTGTCTTCAGTGAAAACTTGATCCGTGGGGCCAAAGGCGAGCACGGTGCGGTTCACGAGCACGACTTGGTCGCAAAACTCCGGCACGCTGCCGAGGTTATGCGTGGAAACGAGGATGATGTGGCCTTCCCCGCGCAGGGCGCGCAGCAGTTCGATGATGGCGGACTCGGTTTGCACGTCCACGCCGGTGAAAGGTTCGTCGAGCAGCATGATGCGACCGCGCTGTGCCAGGGCTCGGGCGAGAAAGACGCGCTTCTTCTGCCCGCCGGAGAGTTCGCCAATCTGGCGGTCTTTGAAGTCGCCCATGCCTACGCGTTCCAGGCATTCCTGCACGATGCGCTTGTCATCGGCACCAGGGATGCGCATGAAGTTCATGTGGCCGTAGCGGCCCATCATCACCACGTCCCAGACGCTGACGGGAAAGGTCCAGTCCACTTCCTCGCTCTGCGGCACATAGGCCACGAGTTTACGCTTTCTCGATGCTTCCACCGTGGCACCCGCGATTCGCACATGGCCTTTCGCCGGGCGGAGAAAGCCCATGATGGCCTTGAACAGCGTGCTCTTGCCGCTGCCATTGACGCCCACAAGCGCGCAGATGGTGCCCGCTCCGAGCGTGAAGGTGGCATCGCGCAGCGCAATGTGACCGTTGGTGTAAGCCACGGTGACATCAGTGACTTCAATGGAGGGCGGCGGGGTGGTGTCCGGCATTGTCAGGGATGGGCAAACGCTTTCAAGATGGTGTCGGCGTTGTATTGCAAAAGTTTTAAATAAGTCGGCGCAGGGCCGTCGTCACTGGTGAGTGAGTCAACATACAACACTCCACCGTAACGTGCGCCGGTTTCCTTCGCTACTTGCAGCATGGCTTTGTCGCTGATGGTGCTTTCCGAAAAGACGACTGGTATTTTGTTGGCTCGAACCGTGTCCACGACCTTTTGCACCTGCTGCGGCGTGCCTTCCTGATCGGCGTTGATGGGCCAGAGATAAAGTTCCTTCATGGTGTAGTTGCGCGTCAGATAGGAGAATGCGCCCTCGCAGCTCACCAGCCAGCGTTGATCGCTCGGAATGGCCTCCAGCGCTTTGCGCACGGGTTCGTCCACGGCGCGGAGTTCGGCGGTGTAGGCGGCGGCGTTCTTCGTGTAGGTGGCCTCGTTGGCGGGGTCGAGCTTCACCAGCGCTCTGCGGATGTTTTCGACGTAGATGATGGCGTTCGCGGGCGACATCCAGGAATGTGGGTTCGGTTTGCCAGTGTAAGGCCCCTCACCGATGCCCATCGGTTCGATGCCCTCAGTGAGCACCACGTTTGGCACGTCCCTCACCTGCTGCAAGAATTTTTCAAACCAGCGCTCCAGACCCAGGCCATTCCAAAGCACGAGATCGGCATCCTGAGCTTTCACCAGATCCAGCGGCGTTGGATCGTAGTCGTGAATCTCCGCTCCTGGCTTGGTGATGGACTCCACAATGGCCGCCGTGCCCGCAACATTCTGGGCGATGTCCTGGATGATGGTGAAGGTGGTCAGAATCCGCTTCGGCCCGGTTTTGGGGCCGGATGAAGGCGGTTTGCAGGCAATTAATGCGAGGCAGAAGAGGGCGAGGAAGTGTGGTCTGATCATGATGGATTAAAAACGAAAGCTGACACCGCTAAATACACCAAGATCTGGCGCAGCACGATTTAGGCCGATGCGGACACCGGCATCGAGTACGAAATCGTCCGTGATGGCAAAGGTGACACCGGTGGCTGAGCGGAGCCGTGCATCGGTGTCCTCGCCTGCGCTGATGATGAGTTCGCTATAAGTGCCCCATCGTTCAGTGAGGGTGACGCCAAGGCAAACGGTCGCGAGAAATTCGAGGTCGTAGCCATGGGTCTCCCCATCGGGCACGAGGTCCACCTGGCCCATGGCACCGAGGCTGAGGCGGTCGGTCAGCGTCATGGCAAAGGGCATGGTCACACCACCGGCCCAGGCATCTGCGCTGAATGCGCTGCCAGTGGGGATGGTGATGAAAGGCATCACCGACAGGGCGGTGCGTCCGCTGTCGTTGCCCCAGAGGTTATGTTTGAGCCGGAGGGTGACATCTCCAAAGCCGGAGGTGATCTCGCGCTCATCGTCGGCGCTGAGGGCACGGGAGACTGCGTGGGTATCAAAGACGATCTGGAGGTCGTTGTTGGTGGTGAGGCCGTATTTGAAATTGATCTGGCCATAGATCCAGGAATCCAGCCGGTCAGGGCCTGCGCGATCACGCTCGTAGTCGAAGAAGCTCATTTCGACCTGGAAGAAGCCTGGGGCGACGGAATAGGCGGACTCGGTGACGTCCGGCCGGTCGGTTCTCATCGGGCGCACCGCATCTGCTCCAGATGAGATGTTGCAGGCAAGGGCTAGAGCAAAGAATTGGGATAGATTGGCGCGCATGAGAAAATTAGACCGGACTAAGAACATGAGGCTGGCAAAGGCACAAGTGTTAAAATTAGGCTGGGCTAACATTTCTCCGTGAAATGATTCACTTTGCCTCCACGGACGCCCCGGCTACTTGTCAGAAATGCCTGCCAAGCGCAAAGAAACCACCGCGCATGTCCACTCACCGGCCATCGAAGATTATTTGGAACAGATTCACAATCTGATCGAAGGTAAGGGGTATGCACGCGTGGTGGACATCGCCAAAAACTTGGGCATTTCCCAGGCTAGCGTCACGAACATGATCCAGAAGCTCGATGCGGAAGGCTTTGTGGTGTACGAGCGGTATCGCGGGGTGGTCTTGACCGATGAGGGCCGCAAGGTTGGCGTGGAGATCGCTCGGCGGCATGAGGTTCTGACGCGTCTGCTGGCAGGTTTCGGGCTCGATCCGAAGACAGTCCACGAAGATGTGGAAGGCATGGAGCATCACATCAGCCGTCGGACTCTGGATGTACTGACCCTGTTGATGGAAGAGCTGGAAGGAAATGCGGTCCTGATGCGCAAGCTAAGAAGCAAACTTGAGCGTTTGGGCTAGAGAGGCCGGGATCGCCACGTCGCAGGCCCAGGAGAATGTCCGGACTACCAGCCGTTCGTTCCTTTGCATAAGCAGAAAAATCTAGAGGACTCGGACAATCCCGAGTCAGGAGAGGGCTGAGTTAGGCGCACTTTTTCATGCTAGATTGTCCTCTCAGGGTATGTTACCTTGTACAATTAAGATCCGACATGTTCGCACATCGCCATCACTCCACGCCTTCAAGCAGGCTGGTACATCTGCTGCTGCTGTTTGGCTGGCTGCTTTCCTCCCACGGGATCGCGCCGGCCATCTGCATGGCGGCGGCATTGGCTGATGGTGACCATGCGGTCAAAGTGGGGGTTTCCAATGAGGGGGCAGTGACCGTGGTTCTTTCCCATGCGGGCAAATCCACCGCCGAGCTCAGCCACCATGAGCATGACGCCCTTTGCAGTGTGCTGATCGCTTTTGCAGTAGCGCCTGAATCCTCAGCTTCGGACCATGTTCTGGCATTCCAACAGGTCGATGATTCACGCACCCAGCAGCAGTCGGCCATCCAAGACCTCGCCAATACGGCGGCACCTTTGCTGGTCATGGACTGCACACTCAGCAAGCCGTCCGTGACTGCCGCTCTGGTCGGGCGTATGCAGAGGAGTTCGTGGTCGCGAGGTCTTGCGCTGAAGTCTGGCAGGACCGTCATGCGTTGTTGAGAGCGATGGATTGAATATGCAGGTCCGCAGATGCGGACACTGCGGGCTGCGGATGTTTCCGCATTGCTCTTGATTCACCACCCATTCTCTTTTTTACGCACATGAAACTTTCCTCTCTATTTCTCTGTTTGTTAGTTTGCCTCCAGTTGCCCGTCATTGGCGCAACGGAGCCCGTCTCAGTCAACTCTCTCGTTCTCAAGGCTCTCGCCACCCACCCGGAGCTGCGCTATTACGAGGCTCAAATCGATGTCGCCCAAGGGGGTAAAACCAAGGCGGGTGAGATCAAAAATCCCGACATGATGGTCGGGGTCGGCAACTGGCATATACGCGATCTCGCCACGGGTGCCGTGGGCGATGGCCCCACCTGGGCCGTCCAGCTCACGCAAACCTTCGACTGGCCCGGACGCCTTTCACTGCGCAAGGCCATCGCGCAAAAAGACATCGAACTCGCCCAGCTCGGAGTCGCCCAGTTTCGTGCGGCGCTCGCCGGACGGGTGCGGACCATCTCATGGAAACTGCTTGCCGCTCAGGAACAGACACAGGCAGCCGAAGAGGTGGCGAAACGCTTCCAATCCCTCGCATCCGTACTGCTTCAGCGCGATCCCGCCGGTGCCGCTCCACGTCTGGAGGCCCGTATCATTCAAGCCAGTGCGCTCACTCTTGGCGCAGATGCCACACTCGCGCGCAACGAACTGGCCGCCGCCCGTTTTGAACTGAACCAGCTGCTGGGTGAAAAAGCCGAGCACCCGTTGGAGCTGCGCATGGAAAATCTCGTGCTCAATCCGCCGCCACCGCTTGAGTCTCTGCTGGCAGAGGCACGCCGCAAGAATTTCGCATTGCGCGCCCGCTTCATTGATGTGGAGCAGCAGGGTTACCAGGTGGATCTCGCCAAAAACGAGCGCTGGCCCTCCATCACCGTGCAGCCTTACATTCAGAGGCAGACGTCGTTCACGCGAGAAACCCAAATCGGCATCGGTGTTTCCATTCCGCTGCCGTTGTGGAACCGCAACAAGGGGTCCATCGATGCTGCGAAAGCCAAGGAGGTGCAGGCGGAGGTCATGCTCACCGCGCAGATGCGCCAGCTTGAGCGTGACGTCGCCGCTCAGGCCGCTCATTACCGCATCCACACCGAGGAGCTTGCCAAATGGCCGACGGACACACTGGAAAGTTTCCGCAAGGCGGCTGCAGAAGCCGATGAGCATTATCGTCTGGGAGCGCTGCCACTGGCAACTTATACAGAGCTGCAACGTCAGTACATCGCCTCCGTCAAGGCGGTGCTCACCTCGCAGCTCGGAGCCGTGGAATCACGCCTGCAGCTTGAGCAGCTCACCGGCACCTCACTCGCGAACTAGGCCGCGTCGTCTTTAGAACACTTCGCTTTTGCGGCCATGCTCAATTTCATTCTCGACTTCTCAGTCCGTCAGCGTGCCCTCGTGCTGCTGGGGGCCTTCTGCCTGCTCGCTGCAGGCCTGCTTTCTCTCATGGTCCTGCCCATTGATGCCGTGCCGGATCTCACCGGCCCGCAGGTGCAGGTCAACGTCGCCGTCCCCTCCCTCGCCCCCGAGGAATCCGAACGCGCTGTCACGCGGCCCATCGAAATGGCGCTCTCCGGCATGCCCGGCGTCCTCGAATCCCGGTCCCTCACCAAATTTGGCCTCAGCCAGGTCACCATCCAATTCGAAGACGACACGGACATCTTCCGCGCCCGTCAGCTCGTCACCGAACGCCTCACCGCCGTCATGCGTGAGCTGCCGCCGGGCAGCGCCCTGAGTCTTGCCCCCATCAGCACCGGCCTCGGCGAAATCTTCTACTACACCCTGCACTGGAAAAAGGGTGCCAAAGAGAAGCCCGCCGACGAAAGCGAAGGCCTCATGCGCCTCTGGGAAACGCATGAGTACATTGTGAAACCCCACCTCCGCGTCGTGCAGGGCGTCGCCGAGATCAATAGCAGCGGCGGCCACCAGCGCCAGGTCACCGTTGAACCCATGCTCGACAAATTAAAAGCCGCCAACATGACCTTCGGCGAGCTGGCAGACATCATCCGTGGCAACGTTGAAAACTCCGGTGGCGGCGTCATCAGCCGCGACGGCGCACAGCTCACCGTCCGCAGTGTCGGCCGCGTCAGCACGGCGGAGGAGATCGCCAAGCTTCCCATCAAATTCGGCGCTGCCATTGCACCCATGCGCGTAGAAGACGTCGCCCATGTCCAATGGGGCTCCGGCTTTCGCGGGGGTGCCGCCACCATGGACGGCGAGGAAGTCGTGCTCGGCACCGTCATGATGCTCATGGGGCAGAACGCCCGCGTCGTCTGCCACCGCGTCGCGCCACGTCTCGAAGAATTGCGCGAAAAACTCCCCCCCGGCATGGACTTGACCATCGTCTATGAGCGTTCCGATCTCGTCGAAGCCACGGTCGGCACGGTGGAAAAAAATCTCGTCGAAGGGGCCGTGCTCGTCATCATCGTCCTGCTTGTCCTGCTCGGCAACTGGCGTGCAGCGCTCATCGTGACGCTCGCCATTCCGCTCTCCTTTCTCTTCGCCATCTGCGGCATGGTCCAGGGTGGCTGGTCCGGCAATTTGATGAGCCTCGGTGCCGTTGACTTCGGCCTGATCATCGACGGTGCCGTCGTCATGGTTGAAAACATCGTCCGCCGCATCGGCCTCAAGCAGCACCACCTTGGACGTATCCTCACCAGAGAGGAGCGCTCGCGCGAAGTCCTCGCCGGCAGCAAGCAGATGGCCAGCCCCATGTTCTTTGGCGTGCTCATCATCACCATCGTTTACCTGCCCATCCTCACCCTCACCGGCGTCGAGGGGAAAATGTTCCGCCCCATGGCCGTGACCGTCATCTTCGCCCTCACCGGCGCCTTGCTGCTCGCGCTCACCCTCATGCCCGCCATGTGCTCCTTCTTCCTCGGTGGCAATGTCGCTGAAAAGGAAAACTGGATCATCGCCGGCCTCAATCGCGTGTTTCAGCCCATGCTCCGTGCCGTCATCCGGTTGCGCTTGCTCGTCGTCCTCGCCGCCGTCGGCTTCTTTGCCTTTTGCGGCTGGCGCTTCACCACCCTCGGCGCGGAATTTGTGCCCAAGCTCGATGAAGGCACCATCGCCATGATGGCCTACCGCGAGGTCGGCATGAACCTCAATGAATCGCTGAAGGAGGATCTCGCCATCGGCAAATTCCTGCGCGAAAAGTACCCCCAGATCACCCGGTTCTACTCCCGCATCGGCACCAGCGAAGTCGCCACCGATCCCATGCCGCCCAACGAGACGGACATGTACGTCTTCTACACACCCGTCGCCGAATGGCCCCAAGGCCCGGGCCTGCCCCGCACCAAGGAGGAGCTCATTCAAGCCATCGATGTCGAGGTGAACAAAGTCTTCCCCGATCAGAACTTCGAGTTCGGCCAGCCCATCGAAACCCGCTTCAACGAGATGATGGAAGGCTCCAAGGCGGAGCTCACCCTGCGCATTTATGGCATCGACTTCGATGTGCTGGAAAAGCTCGCCACGCAGATTAAGGATATCCTCAATTCCACGCCCGGCGGCGATGCCGAACTCGAAACCGATGGCCGCCCCAGTACCGTCATTCTTCAGGTGAAGCGCGACGTTCTCACCAAATACGACATCCCGCTCGCCGAGGTGAACCGCGCTGTCTCCGCCGGCCTCGGCGGTGAGGTTGTCGGTCAGGTGGTCGAGGGCATTCGCAAGCGCGACATCGTCGTTCGTCTGCCGGAGGCGCAACGTTCCAAGGAGGACATGATCAAAGGCCTGCCGCTGCGTGTCGGCGACTTCGGCATGCTCACGCTTGGCGACGCGGTGGACATTCGCACCGAAAAAACAGTCGAACCCATCCGCCATAATCGCACCCAGCGTCGTGCTGCCTTGCTCGTCGGCGTCAAAGGGCGCGATATGGAAAGCTTCGTCAACGAAGCCAGTGCGCGCATCAAGCAGGAAGTGAAGCTGCCCGAAGGCTACAGCTTCGAGTTCGGCGGCACCTTTGAAAACCTGCAGGAGGCACGCGCCCGGCTCCTCATCGTCGTTCCCACTGCCCTCGCGTTGATCTTGATGCTCATCTTCTTCGCCTTCGGCAGCATCCGTCAGACCCTCCTCGTCGCCACGGGCATCCCGCTGGCGTTGACGGGCGGCATCATCGCTCTTGAGCTGCGTGGCATGCCCTTCAGCATCACCGCCGCCGTCGGGTTCATTGCTCTTAGCGGCGTGGCTGTCTTGAACGGACTCGTGCTGGTAAACTACTTCAACGAGCTGCGCGAGGAGGGCATGAGCGTGCGTGATGCGGTGCTCAACGGCGTGGCCACACGATTGCGCCCCGTCATGATGACTGCGCTCGTGGCCGCGCTCGGATTTGTGCCCATGGCCTTGGCGCATGGGGCGGGAGCCGAGGTTCAGCGACCACTGGCCACCGTCGTCATCGGCGGCATCATCAGCTCCACATTGCTCACGCTCCTGCTGCTGCCCATGCTGTATGACTGGATCGAGCGTCAGCCTAAAAAAGAGTGATCAGATCAGCGCCGCAATCGGCACGCCGCGCTTGGCACCTGTACCACCATAGATGCTGAAACTACCGCCGTTGCCTGCGGCGATGGTTTCCTGTGGCGGGACACCAAGCAGCGCACCGATGGTGGCGTGGAAGTCGAGAACCGTGACGGGATTTTCAATCACTTGGGTGCCGGTTGCATCGGTCTTGCCATAAGCCTGACCGCCTTTGACGCCGCCGCCTGCGATGAACGATGAAAACGCGATGGGATGGTGCCCGCGCCCTGTGCCGTCGATCTTCGGGCCGCGGCCAAACTCGGTCGTGAGCACCACCAGCGTGCTTTCCAGCAGACCGAGTGTCTCCAGATCTTCCAGCAGCGTGGAGACCGCATTGTCCACACGGCTGGCGAGGTATTCCACCTGAGCAAAGTTGTCTGAATGCGTGTCCCAGCCACCGAGTTCGATCTCCACGAACTTGGTGCCGCGCTCGACGAGTCTGCGTGCCAGCAGGACCCCCTGGCCAAAGTCATCGTTGCCGTAGTCTGCCGCCAAGGTGCTTTTTTCCTGCGTGATGTCGAAGGCGTCGAGGTCCTTGCTCGTCATGAGCTTGATGGCGTCCGCATAGACATCGGCATGTGCTTTGACATCGGCCATGGGATAGCGCGAGAGGAAGCCGCTGTTGAGTGTTTCAGCGAGGCCGCTGCGTTTGCGCAGATTGGTCATGGAGTCGCCGTTTTGCAGCAGGGTGTGTTCCAGGCCTTTGCTGGCATCCAGCACCGGGACGGGGGCATAGCGTGCATCCATAAACCCGCTGCCCGGATGCCCCGCGAGACCTGCGAGGCGGATGTACGGCGGCAAGGTGGAATGTCCCTGCGTGACCTGCCGCGCCACCCAAGATCCGAGTGCAGGATGGCGCATGGTGGCGGATACTTCATAACCCGTGAGCACTTTGTACATGCCCTGTTCATGCGCGCCCTGGGTGTGATGCATGGAGCGAACCACCGCGATCTTTTTGCCGTGCTCCGCCAGTTTGGGAAAGTAGCCGGAGATGAGCAGGTCGTCGGATTTGGTCTTGATGGTTTTCACCGGGCCTTGATGCCCGGTTGGCGCATCGGGCTTGGTATCGAAGGTATCGATGTGGCTCATGCCGCCGCGCATGTTGAGGTAGATGACGTGACTGGCAGACTTCGGCGCACTCGATTCCAAAGCGCGTGCGAGCCCCAAGGGCGGCACCAAGCTGACGCCGAGGCAGGTGCGGGCCATGCGCGTGATGAGTTCCCGGCGGGAGATGTCATCGAGACGGTTCAAGGAGTGCTGCATAAAAGAGGCGGTTATTTTTGGAACATGAATTCAGCGGTGGAGAGCAAGGTGCGGGCAAGCGCCTTGGCATTGCGGGTGTCTCCCAGGGCTTCCTTGCAGGCGTCGAGTTCAGCCTGCGTCGGCTCACGAGTCAGCACGGCCAGGAAGGCACCGCGCGCGACTTCAGTGACATTGTTGAGCCCTCGCAGACTGTCCGACAGCGGACTGCCGGAACGAGCGACATGGTCAAAGAAATCGCTGTTCAGCATGAGCAGCGCCTGCGGCACCGTGGAGGAACTCCACGCATCGCCGATGAAGTCACGGTTGCCCTGGCCGAACATGCGCAGGAAATGGCCGTCAGGCGTGGGCTGTGGCAGTTCCGAGGCGCGCTCCAGGCCACCTCCGGCAAACTCCCGCGCCATGTCCTTGCGCAGGCGTGCGCGGCGTTCCTCCACCTGCTTGGCGCGTTCTTCTTTGTTCGCCATTTTACGAGCCACCGCCGTGACTTCACGGGTCTTTTTAGCAGCGACGGCGGCTTCGAGTTCCGCGACACCTGGAGGATCGAAATTCAGTTTCAAATCGAGATCCTTCACCGCCAGCGACATCATGGAATCCCATACCTGCTCAGCCGTCAGACGGCGCAGCACCGGGCCGGGGAAACGATACACCACGGAGGGATCCTGCGGTGGCGGCCCGGCTTCTCGCTGATAGGTCCGGGTGAGGCTGAAGATGTGCAGGATCTTCCGCACATCGTATTTCGAATCACGCACGACGTTGACGAGATACTGGGCCAGATCAGGATTGGCGCAGTCGGCCACTTCGCGCACTTGATCCACTCTGCCAGCGAACGGCAGACCGAATAGTTTGGCCCACAAACGGTTGGCCAGCGTGAGAGCAAAGCGTGTGTTATCTGGAGCGGTGACCCATGCGGCAAGCGTTTCTGCGGGGCGTGCGCCTGCTGTTGGTGATTCGCCGTAGAGCACAGCGGCGGGGATCACATCGCCGGGCTTGCCATCCGCGTATTGATAATCGTCGGGCAGCTTTGCCAGATGGCCCTCACCGTTGACCACGCCTGCACCACCTGCGGCACGCTGGAGCGCCAGCAGGGCATCTCTGATGCGCTGGTTTTTTTGCCGCCGCTCATAGTCCAGCTTGTCCATCGCCATCCGGTCGTAGTGTTCTGCCGCTTCACGGATCGCTTTGCCCGTGACTTCGCCGACGGCATCTGCCTTCGAAGCCGTCGTGATGCCCGAGGTCCAAGCAAGGAACTGATGGTAATCTTTCCGCGTCCAGCGGCTGTAAGGATGGTCATGGCACTGCGCGCAGGAAATCTGGGTGCCAAGAAAAAGCGTGGCCGTGCTCTCGATGTTCGCCGCACGGTTTTCACCATCGCGCAGGTAATAGCCTGCCGCAGGGGCGCGCCAGCCGTAGCCTTCGGGGCTCAGCAGTTCTCGCGTCCATTCATCGAAGGGTTTGTTGTCACGCACGCTCTGCTTGATCCAGGCGAGATAAAAGTCTCCCTGCACACCTTCAGCCAGATCATCCTTGGCACGCAGCAGATCGCACCAGTAGTTGAACATGTGACTGACGTGGCCGTTGGAGGCCAGCAGTGCATTGATCAGGCGGTTGCGTTTGTCAGTGTCCTTGAGGGTGATAAAACGTTGGGTTTCTTCGCTGGTGGGAATGCGGCCGACCAAGTCCAGATACACGCGGCGCAGCCAGACGAATTCACTGGCCAAGGGGCGGGCCTCTTCCGCGTGTTTGCTGAGGTCACGTTCGATGAGCTGATCAATGCGTGCTGCCACGGCCTGGAGTTGGGTGACATCGACGGTCTCGTTCAGCGTCGAGATCGAAACCTCTTTCGCATGCATGGAAGTCCACGAGCCGAAGCTGGCCCCTTCTTCGACCCAGCGCCGAATGAGCGCAATTTCATCGGCGCTTAGCGGCTTGCCCTCGGTGGGCGGTGGCATGAGGTCATCGTGGCCGGGTTTGTGCGAGATGGATTTCACCAGCGCGCTCTTGGAGGCCTTGTGCGGCAGGATGAGATTGTCCGTCTGGCTCTTCTCGCGAATGGCTTCGAGATCATCCAGACGGATGCCGCCTTTCGGCTTCTTCAGTTTGCTGCTGTGGCATTCAAAGCAGGAGCGCTCAAAAATCGGCAGAATATGCTGTTCGAAATCAATCTTGGCGGAAACATCGGGAGTCTCCAAGGGCATGTCGGGCCTCGGTTTCGAAGCGAGATTGATCGGTGGAATCGTGGCGGTCTCCATCTTCTCTGGCACCGCAGCAGCGACGTTCGCCATGCTGATGGCGGGTGGTGCCACAGGCGCTGGCTGAGGAGCAGGTTCCGATTTTTTCTCGACGACCATCACCTCGAGCGTCGGCGTACTTGGAGCAATAGGCGCAGCAGGGGGTGGTTGAATCAGAAACGGTTCAGGCGTCACCGCCTCACGAGTCACAGGTGGGTTTGCGACAATGCGGCCGTACATGATGACATGCTTTCCGGTGCGCTGGGCCACGACAGGCGCAAGGTCGAGCCGCTGAAACAAATCTGGCCACGCGAGGGTGCCGCCGATGAAGCCGATCAACACAGCCGCAGCCGCCGTGGTCCAGCGGGGCAGACTGGTGAACCAGCGCCGCTGGCGACGGCGAGTCGTTGCCGCTTCGATGCTGCGCATGAGATCATCGACCGGCGGCAGATGGGCGCTGGCCACGATGGCATCTGCAAGCGCTGCGGCAGTGTCATTTTTTTCCAGGGCAACACGGAGCAGCGCGTCCATGCCGAGCTGCTGCTCCAGCTCTGCGAGCGTGTCAGGGTCGCTCATCAGTACCTGCCATTCATGATTGGAGAGCACTCCCTCCAAAGCTTTATCGATCGCTTCGTCGGAGTTCATGCCGCTTTTTGCTCCAGGTGAAGTTCGATGCACTTGCGCAGTTGCTGGCGCACACGCATCAGCACGGTGCGCACCGCAAGCGTGCTGCGGCCGGTGCGCTGGGCGATTTCCTCGCAACTGAGCTGCATCTCGTAACGCAGATCCAGGATGGTGCGCTGATGGTGGCGCAGCTTTTCAAGGCAGGTGGCGAGGTGGTCTGACTCATCACTCACGGGTTTGTCAGAAGCCTCCAGCGCCATTTCCCAGCGCACCTGTTCGGAGTAGCGCTCATGTTTGGTGAAGTCACGCGCATAGGCCTTAAGCCGGTCGCGCAGCAGATTGTAGGCGATGGTTCGCAGCCACGGCTGCATGGAGCCTTCGGTGAAATCGCGCATGTTCTGATAAGCGAATACAAAGGCGTCATGCGCCACTTCATCGATCAAATCGGGCACGGGTGCCCGCAGTGCCAGATAGCCGCGCAGCGGCTGCAAATGCCGCTGCATCAGCAGGCGAAACGCAGCGTCATCACCTGCCTCGACCTGTCTGGCGAGGGCGGCATCCTGCGGAATGGTAGGTGGCGTGAGAGAATCCATGCACCGTGGATATGGACGCTCGCGGCCAAAGTGTGGCAGAAAAATGTCGCTGCTGTTGCAGCTGCCTCTTCAGCGATAGCCCGGCGGCGGCGGCGGAATGCCTGCAGGCATTGTGCCAAACCCTGGGGGAGGTGGAGAGGTGCCATACCCAGCAGGAGGCACCGTGGTGGGCTTGCGGTAGCTGCTGGGTGCTGCAGGCGCGTGATACGGTTTGGGTGCCTTGTAAGCAGTGCGTGGCGGAGCGCTGCGGTTGACCGGAGGAGCGCCGTAGTTTGACACAGGCGCAGCGCCGCTGGCCACGGTGTCGGCAGTCACCGTGACATCGCCCAGCCGATGATAGGGAATCTGAATTTCCTGAGCTGCGGCCCGGGAGAGATTGATGACGCGGTTTGGGTAGTAGGGGAAGCGGTCGTTCACCGTCACGTTCACTGTGCGTCCGTTGCCGTTGTTCTTCACCTTGACCACGGTGCCGAAGGGCAGGGTGTTGTGCGCGGCGGTCCAGCCTAACGGCTGATAGATGGCTCCCGAAGTGGTGTAGCGCCCCGCATACTGTTCTGCGATGTAGGAGGCATAACCACGCTCCTCATAAGCGGGCTTGGCGCAACTGGCCAGCAGAGCGGGCAGCGCAATGGCAAGGAATCGAAGAATTGTGGAAAAGTTCATGATCTGCTTTTGCGAACATAACAAGATTGGCACAGGGCACAATCTTGCTCATCATCCGCACGTGAAAAGAATACGAATCGTGCTTGGGGTCGTGCTCCTGCTGGTGCCGCCACTGGCCGGGTGGCTGGCTGCGGATCAGCTGGCGCATCCGTCACGCAGGCCGTTGCAGGACTATCATCAGGAGTTTCTGTCCGCTCCGGCGGCCCATGGCGTGGTGTTAAAACCCTTCACGTGTGCCGATGGCACCCCCTGTCTCGTCTGCGAGCCAGATCCGAGTGGCCTGCTGGGAAAACGCGGGCAGGTGATCCGTGAGCAACTGACGCAGAAAGGCCTCACTTTGCCAGCACCTGGAAGCGTGGCGGGCAATCTGGTGCTGGTGCATGGCCGCCGTGGTCGAAAGGAGGACTACCTGCTAGTCGCAGAGCGTTTCTGCGCCGTGGGCTTTCGCTGCATTCTGCCTGACCTGCCTGGGCATGGAGATCATCCAGGGACAATTGCTTACTACGGTGTGAAGGAAGCGCATCTGCCGGCGCAGGTGCTGCGTGAGGCAGCGGCGAAGTTTGGGTTCAATCCGCAACCCGCCGGAATCATGGGCCTGTCCATGGGGGGCGCGGTGAGCATCCGTGCTCTGGCGGACAAAGATGCGCCGTGGCGTGCCGCTGTGCTGGTTTCCACCTTCGATTCATTGGATCACGTGCTGCGTCACCAGACCTCTCGCTGGGCGGGGAACTGGATTGGCGCAGTCTGGAGCCACCTCACGGGGTGGTGCTATCATCAGCAGACCCAGATGGAAATCAGTGAGGCAAACTCCCTCGCACTGGTTCCCGGACTCAAATGTCCGGTGTTGGTCGCACATGGCACTTCAGATCGAGTGATCCCCATGGAGTGTGGACGGCGTCTCTACGACGCGATGCCACCCGGCATCGAAAAACGCTGGGTCGAAATCCCGGGGGCGGATCACGACAATGTGCTGATCACCGATTTTCCGATCTACGCGGAGATGGCGGAATGGATGCTGCGCCACGTGCACCCGTGAGGGCAGATCAGGCGGCCGGTTGTCGCAATTCCACACCGCCACAGTCGGAGCAGACGGTGATGCTGCTCTGATACTCGGCACCGCAACGCGGGCAGGTGGGCAGTTTGGCCGCTGCGGGCGGATCATAATCCTCTTCTGCAATGTCTTCGTGGCGGAAGAATTTTTGCAGGGCTTCGGCTTCGAGTGGGAGCGAGTCGTTTTGCGCCCAGCCGGGAACGTAGCGCGCCTCTCTCCAAAACTGTCGTGCATTCTTCAGCCAGCACTTTTCATCCAGCAGGCCACGCCAGGCGAGTGGATGTGGCGGTTCGGCATCGGTGGTCAAATTAACGACATCAAACGCACGCATTGCCAGTTGCGGCAGGAAAGCGATCCCGAGCGCACGCCAACGACGATGCGGAATGGCGATGTGATTTTTTTGAGTGCTGCGCAGAAACAACCAGGACTGGATGAATTGCAGCAGCACCAGCACGCCAGCAGCGGCGAGAACAGCCACACTGTCGCCCAAGCGGTAGTACAAAACGCTGATGACGCCGAAGCACCACAGGCAGTGGATCGTGGCGAGAACGCGCAGCGAACGGGTGCGCTGCGCCGCTTCCGTGGCGGCCTTGGCAGCGGACTTCGTATCGAGTGTCGTGCGGGCGTATTTGAGGAAAGTGCTTTGGCGCTGGTCAGGCGTCAGACCTTGCCATTCGGTAAGCCGTTGCTGCCAAAGTTCAGCCAGCGTTTTGGACGGCAGGCTCACACGCGTGGTGACATCGAGATGCAGCGTGGCTTCCTCGGCACGTGGAGCCAGCTTGCCCCATGCGATGTGGACGTTCATGCGGTCAGTCAATTGCACACGCAGCGAATCATGATGAGGCACAAACACCCATGGCAGCGCCAGAGCATGCGCCTGCATGGGCGGCAGTGGCGAGAGCAGCAGCGGCGAGCCGCTGCCGATTTGCAGCCGCATCCAGGGCCGCAGCAAACTCCAGCCCGATTTCCCAGCGCCCGAAGCCATCCAAGCAGAGGCGTGCACGAGGCGCAGGCACTCGATGAGATAGAGCAGCACAAAGACTGCGAGAAGAGTCTGGCCGTCGGTCATGCTCTATTCGCTTGGCGGCTGCCGCGAGCCGAAGATTTTGCCGAAGAGTGTTTTCAAACCGGCAAGACCTGCTACAACCACCAAGATGATGCCTTTTCCCATTTTGGCGATCAGCAGGCCGAGCTTGCCAAACAAACCCATCTTGACTGCAGCAACCGAACCGGCACCGGCTATGAGGGCTGTGAGACCGTATTTAGCGACCTTGTCTCCTTCGCGGAATTCGGCGTAACGTTCGCCTTCGATATAGTTGAAGCCAGCGAGAATTTTCTCCTGCTCGGCAATCATTTTTTCCATTTCCTCCGGTTCACAGACCAGCGTGACTTCCATCACTCCGGTGCGGCCAAGAAGTCGCGTGTTGTAGTTGATGGAGATGCCGTCACTGCCGAGTGACTTCAATCGTGTGCCCCATTCCAGGTTGTTGGTTTTCTCGTTGTAACGGGGTGGTATGACCCAGCCGAGGATTTCAAGTTCGGTCATGCCATGCTCACGGCGGTATTTGTTCCCCTCCTGCTGGCCCTCACGTAGCTTCGCCAGCATGTCATCCGCGTCGATCTTGTCCTTATCGTCGTCTTTCACATAGCCGGATTCATCGAACTCAAAAATGATCCATGGGCCAAGGCCTTCGGTCGCCAGCATGCCGACTTCGCGTTGGGTCGGCGGGTTGCCATACATTTGCATCAGTTTGCGCGTACCGTCGGCGGGGGTGAAGCGGTAGCCCTGGGGAATGGCGACCTCGGCTTTGCCACCAAGGTTGCCCTTGCCTTGCCGGCTCCAGCCGAGTTTTTCGATTTCGTCGATGCGCTTTTGGACGAGCTGCTTCATTTCCTCCTCCGTGGGCTCTTTAGGGGCTGCGGCCTCTGGCTGCTGAGCCTGAGAGGTGGAAAAAACTGCCAGACAGGCCAGCAGTACGGCGCGTGGGATGAATGAAGACTTCATGCGTCTCCAGTCTCGCAGGGGCTGAGGGAGATCGTCAAGGCGAGGTTTTTACCAGATTCGTAATTGGCAGTGCCAGCCTTAGGCGGCATGTTCAAGCGTCGTTGAACTCTCTTTTCATTCCATGGCTGAACCCGATCCTGCTCCAGCATCCGCGCCACGCCGCGGGCCGGGATGCTTTACCCTGCTGGCCCTGACCTTTCTGGCGGTGGTTGTCATTGGCGGCCTCCTGGCATGGAAGGTGGTGGATGCGGGTTTTGGCCTGAAGTGGCTGGCAGAGCATTTCCAGAAGCAGACCATCACCGAGAGCTTCCGCGAAAATGTGAAGCGCATTGCCTCGACTCATGGAGATGTCCTGGAACTGGCCACGATGGAGACCGAGGAGACGGTGACCAAGTATGACACCAAGACGTGGTTCAACGATGCCGTTTACCTCGGCACCACCGTGGCGGAAATCCGCGCGATGGTGGTCTATCGCTATCATTTGAAGCTGTCCGACGAATGGAAACTCTCGGTCGAAAACGGACGCTGTGTGGTGATCGCTCCCGCCATCCGGCCTTCGCTGCCGCCGGCGATTCGCACGGAAACGGTGGAGAAAAAATCCGAGGCGGGCTGGCTGCGATTCAATGCGGCGGAGAACATGGCCGCATTGGAAAAAGGGCTGACTTCCATTTTGGAGAACCGTGCGGGGGTGCCAGGAAAAATCAAGCATGTGCGCGAAGCCAGCCGGCTGTCGGTGGCCAAGTTTGTACAGCACTGGGTTCTCAAGGAACAAAAAGAGCAAGAGGCTGGCATCCGCGAGATCGTGGTGATCTTTCCTGACGAACCAGCGGCGGCCAATGCCGTCGAAGCATCGAAGCTGCCTGCCACATTAAATCTGGAAGTGAGAGCTGATTAAGCCGGACTCAAAGCTGCTGACCGGCAGGATCATAGAGCAGCAGGCCGGATTCGAAGTTCACAAAAGTCAGCGCACCGGGCAGATCTTCGGCTCTCAGGTTGGCAAGACTGAAAAGTTTGTCTTTCCACATTCCTTGCTGGCCAGTGACTCCGCCGGTCAGCTTGACGACGGTGGCCTGCTTGTCGCCAGGCACGACAAAATCCGCTCCGCCCATCGTGGCATAGACCCCGAGAGAAACGATTTCCTGAGCGTTGCGCTGGTTGATCACCTGCTCAATCACGTTACGGTTGTTTCCGCCATACCAGCCGAACGCGATACTGCTGAAAATGCCGACCAGGCAAATGGCGGCGAGTAGCTCGAACAATGAAAAGCCAGCAGCTACCCCCTTTTTCGGCTGGGTTTTTGGGAGGAGGGCGGCGGCGGAAATGAGGGACA
Source organism: Prosthecobacter sp. (assembly GCF_029946185.1). Taxonomy (GTDB): domain Bacteria; phylum Verrucomicrobiota; class Verrucomicrobiia; order Verrucomicrobiales; family Verrucomicrobiaceae; genus Prosthecobacter. Next base: position 14,309 of record NZ_JAQSEA010000042.1, on the reverse strand, counting down.
CGATATTTATAATTATCATAATCATCTTTTCCCCGCAATCTCTCGTTTTGACGGGTGACTGTCTGCATTTAGACAGAGCAGCACACATGAAACCGGACTTGATGGAACAACTACCCCGCTCACAGCGCGAAGCTGTCGAGTCTGCCGGTTATCGTATCATGCGCTGGGTTGCGGCGCGTGAAGTCTTGCAGTCGCGCGTCACCAAAGGCCGTATATCGGAGCCTCTGGGCAATTTTTTGGCACACTGGCTGTCGCTGGCTCCTGCCAATGAGGCTGACTCAGAGCTCTGGCTTTCATTCGATTATGCATTGGACCCAGTGGAACTGAGACTCGCGGGGGGCAGTGTAACGCTTGCCAAATCACCGCTGGAGCAGGCCCTGCTGCATTTGCCTGCCTTGCGCCCCTTTTGGAGCCAGGAATTGCGCCAGCAGCACTTTGTGGCTTTGCGAACTCTGGTCCCTCAGGCATGGCTGCTGGACTCGGCTCAGGTTCCACCCGGAGCAGTGATTCAGGGGCTGGGCACGGTATCTTGGGAGCGAATGCCGCAAATGAGGGGGATGGAGTGGGAAGTTCACGACTCAAAGGGACTGGTAAGTGCGGATTTACCCCTGGGTCTGGCTGCGCGGGACAGCATTTTGATCTCACGCCGGCCTTCAAACGTAGTACTCAATGCAGGTTACGCGCGGAATGACGCAGGACAGGTTGTCTTACGTACGATTGAAGAAGCGGCACCTTGACGTGCCTCCTGCTTACGTGCGACATTAAGCATCCCCAAAAATTCATGGCACGCAGCTCCAACGTTACTCTCTGCTCCTTCTGCGGCAAAAGCCATGCAGAGGTCAAAAAACTCATTGCCGGTCCGGGAGTGTACATTTGCGACAACTGCATTCACGTCTGTAAAAACATCCTCGACAAAGAAACCTCGGTAGATTCGGAGGGTGGTCCGGCTCTGTTGGTGCCACGCCCGGCTGACATTGCCGCACTGCTGGATCAGCATGTGATCGGCCAGTCGCAGGCCAAGAAGGTGCTCAGTGTCGCGGTGCACAATCATTACAAGCGCATCCTTCACACGCAGCAGCAGGCCACGCGCGCTGGCAGCGGTGCTCCCCGCAAGGTGACGACCGCTCTGCCCGACCCTAATGATGTCGAGATCGAAAAGAGCAATGTGCTGCTCATGGGCCCCACCGGTTGTGGCAAGACGCTGCTCGCCAAGACGCTCGCTCGCATTCTCAACGTGCCGTTCAGCATCGCGGATGCCACGACGCTGACGGAAGCCGGCTACGTCGGCGAAGATGTGGAAAACATCGTCCTGCGACTGCTGCAGGCGGCGGACTACGATGTCGCGCGCGCCGAGATGGGCATCGTTTACATTGACGAGATCGACAAGATCGGCCGCAAAACCGAAAACGTGAGCATCACGCGGGATGTCTCAGGCGAAGGCGTGCAGCAGGCGCTGCTGAAAATCATCGAAGGCACCGTGTGCAATGTGCCGCCTCAGGGCGGACGCAAGCATCCGCAGCAGGAATACATTCAGGTGAACACGGAAAACATTCTGTTCATCTGCGGCGGGGCTTTTGTGGGCCTCGACAAACTGATGGAGCGGCGTCGTGGCGGCAAGACCATGGGTTTTGGAAAATCACAGACCGCGAAGCCGGAGACTGGCAAATCCAGGGCGGAGGTCGAGCCTGAGGATCTGCTGTCCTTTGGGCTGATCCCAGAGTTCATCGGTCGTCTCCCTGTGGTTTGTTCGCTGGAGCCACTGACCGAGCAAGAACTCGTCCGGGTGCTTACCGAGCCTAAAAACGCTTTGATCAAACAGTATGCGAAACTGATGAACATGGACGGCGTGGAGCTTTCCATCACGCGGGACGCCATGCTGGCCATGTCGAAGGAAGCGGTGACGCGCGGCACAGGTGCACGCGGACTGCGCAGCATCTTCGAGCGCATCATGCTGGACGTCATGTACGATGTTCCCAGCCGGATGGACGTCCGCGGCGTCACCATCAACGAAGGTGTCGTCAAAGGCGAGCGCGCGGCCATGCTGCGCAAGCGTGTCGAACGCAAGGCGGCCTAGGCTTTTGTTACAAAGCCGGGGCGAAAATTCTTCTGGAGCTTTAGCGGCACTGCACGTCATAGTGCGGAGTATCCGCTCATGACTTCCAGCACCTCCTCCCGCCGCCATTTTTTGCAACTCGTCACCGCCGCTGTTGCCGCTGCGGGTTCCCGCTCGGCCATGGCCGCCGACAAGAAGGAACCCTTCAAAATCTCGCTGGCTGAGTGGTCGCTGAACAAAGGCATCTTCGGAAAAGGCGGAGCGGAGCGCCACGAGCATCTCGACTTCTGCAAGATCGCCCGCAGTCTGGACATCGGGGGCGTCGAGTATGTGAACCAGATGTTTTTCGACAAGGCCACAGACGCCGCCTACCTCGGCGAAATGAAGAAGCGCCAGGAAGGCGAAGGCGTGGAGGGCCTTCTCATCATGTGCGACCGTGAAGGCAATCTCGGCGACCCCGATGAAGCGAAGCGCGCAAAGACCGTCGAAAACCATCTCAAGTGGCTCGACGCCGCGAAGACCCTCGGCTGCCACAGCATCCGCGTGAACGCTGCCAGCGATCACAAATTGAGCCCGGAAGAGCAGATGAAACTCGCGGCGGATGGCCTGCATCGCCTCTGCGTGGAAGGCGACAAGCGCGGACTCTTCGTGGTGGTGGAAAACCATGGCGGACTTTCCAGCAATGGCCTCTGGCTCACCGGGGTGATGAAAGCCGCAGACCACGCCCGCGTCGGAATTTTGCCCGATTTCGGCAACTTCTACACCGACCGCATCAAAGGCGAGCTCTACAATCCCTACAAGGGCCTGCGTGAATTCATGCCATGGGTGAAGAAAGGCATGAGCGCCAAGGCCTATGACTGGGACACCGGCGCTGGCAAGTTCTACACCGAAGACCGCCGCGAAGGGCGCGAGATCACTCTCGACTTTGAGCGTCTGATCAACATCGTCGTCAAGGCTGGCTACAATGGCTACATCGGCATCGAATACGAAGGCGACAAGCACACTGAAATCGAAGGCATCAAGCGTACCAAGCAGGCGCTCGATGAGATCAAGGCGATGCTCTGAATTTCCAACCGCAGCCAAAACTCACACACCCTCGCACCCTCATGACCACCGAAGACTCCCCCATGCCCTCCGCCGTAGCGGAAACCACCCTCTGGTCCGGTCACACCTCCCAGTGGGTGCACTTCTGGTACTACTTCTTCTGCCTCCTGCTCGCTGGCGGCATCGCCTTCGCTGCCACCGTGTTTGGGCTGGCCACTGCGGGCATCGGAATGCTTGGCTATCTGGCGCTCATCATCCCGCTGGTGATGTGGCTCATGCGCTGGTGGGTCACGAAATGCACGACGTATGAACTGACCAGCCAGCGCTTGCGAATTCGTGCGGGGATTCTCAACAAAAAGGTCGATGAAATGGAGCTTTTCCGGGTGCGTGACTACTCGATGGAGCAGCCATTTCTGCTGCGTATGGTTGGGCTTGGCAATATAACATTGGTCACCTCCGACGCCACGACACCCACTGTGGCCATGCGCGCCATTCCTGGGGTTGAGTCAGTGCGTGAAAAACTGCGCAACGCGGTGCAAAATGAGCGTGATCGCAAGCGGGTGCGTCAGATGGACGTGGACAGTGTGGATGACCACGGCGGACTCAGTTGATTGCGGATGAGGAGCTTTCGAGCTTTTCGGCGTTTACCACGGTGGTTTTGCCGTCTTTGACTTCGAGCTGCATTTTCATGCGCGCGAATTCCTTTTTGTAGCTCCAGCCGGCTTCCACGTCCCAGGTGGTGGCGCTGGTGGGCTGGAGTTTGCGGAGCTGGAGGACAAACGCGGCGAGGCGTGTGTCGGCATCCGCAATGGTGTGGTCGGGAGCGATGTCCTTCAGATGCTGAGCGTTGATGAACTTGAGTTTTAAATCGGCAAAGCGGCTGGTGAAGGCGTCGGTTGCGGGGGTCATGCCGTCGCGGTTGATTTCGCCGAGCACGATGGAGTAGCTTTTGGGGATGCCGGGGTTGAGATCGGGCAGGGTGGTGATGAGGTGGCGGAGGGCGGCTTCGCCGGCATCGCACTCATAGAGGTTCAGCGGCAGGGGGGCGGTGTCTGAGGAATCGCAGGCGGCGAGACTGAGGCAGAGGCTGAGCAGGAGGAGGCGGCGTGTCATGTATCCTGTTCATGGCATGGAATACGCAGCTTGGCAATGCGCCGCCGCGCTCCATACTTTCCTGACTATGTTTGACATTCGAGAAAAACCCAATGCAGTTGAGAGCGCGTTTCTGGTCGGTGCCTACTTTGACCGGCGGCAGAAGCAGGAGGCGACTGATTTGCTGGAGGAACTGGCGGAGCTGGTGGGGACGCTGGGGATCAACATCATCGGCAAGGAGCTGGTTTTTGCGCGCGAGCACACGGCGCGCTACCTGATCGGCAGCGGGAAGTCGGCGGAGCTCATGAAGCAGGCCAAGGAGGTCGGGGCGGATGTCATCGTGTGGGACAACGAACTGAGCCCGGGGCAGCAGCGCGCTTGGGAAAGCGAGGGAGACATTTGCGTGATCGACCGGCATGAGGTGATTTTGGATATTTTCAACATGCGGGCCAAGACGCGTGAGGCGCGGCTGCAGGTGGAGCTGGCGAAAATGGAGTATTCCATTCCACGACTCACCCGCATGTGGGCGCATCTTGACCGCCAAGGCGGTGGTGCGGGTGGTGGCGTGGGCGGAGCAGGTGCGGCACGTGGTGAAGGTGAAACCCAGCTCGAAGTGGACCGCCGCCTCGCCAGCAAGCGGCTGGACAAACTGCGCGCCGACTTGGAAGAAGTGAAGAAACAGCGCGAGACGATGCGCAAGGACCGTCTGCGTACGCCGGTGCCGCATGCGGCCATCGTGGGCTACACGAATGCCGGGAAGTCATCCTTGCTGAACAAGCTGACGGCGGCGGACGCTTATGTGGAGGACAAGCTGTTTGCGACGCTGGACACGACGACGCGGCGCATGGAGCTGCCGGACGGTCAGCCGCTGCTGGTGACGGATACGGTGGGGTTCATTCGCAATCTGCCGCATGATCTGGTGCAGTCATTCCGCGCGACCTTGGAAGAAGCCATTCAGGCGGACTTTTTGATTCATGTGATCGATGCCAGTTCGCTGCAGGCGGTGGAGTTTTACCAGACGACGTCGAAGGTGCTCTCTGAACTCGGTGCGGGGGACAAGAAGGTGCTGCTGGTGCTGAACAAGGTGGATCTTGTTGATGATCCGCGCCTGATGGAACTGCGCCGTGAGTTTCCGGAGGCGGTGGTCATTTCGGTCAAAACGGGGCAGGGGATGGACGATCTGCTGCACCGTCTGCATGACTTCTTGATCGACCGCGTGGTGCGGCTGACGATGAGCCTGCCGCTGGATCGCATGGATCTCGTCGCTCTCATCCATCAGGAGGGCAAGATGCTCAGTGAGGACTACGATACCGGGCGCGCTGAGATTCAGTGTGTGATTTCCAAGCGGTTTGAGAGCCGGTTCGCGGAATTTTTGCCAGTGGATCCCGAGGCTGGGAAGAAGAAGGGGAAGAAGTAGGGAGCGGATTAATACCTTGGACAGTTGAAAATGAGTTTGAAGGAACAGGCCTGTTTTCCAAGCAGAGGATCAGGCAGGGCGCTTCATGCTGGGAGGTAGGATGGACGTGGCGACAGCCCGTCCGTCCATGAGCGTACTGCAAGCACTGTGGCGTAGGAACGTCCTCGCAGTCGGGCGGTTTGGCGGAAGTGGCGATGGAGCATGGGCAGCCCTCGACGCCAAACACGGCCGACCTACGTTCCAGAAAGGCGCATGCCCTCTCAGCGAACAGATTTGTTTTAAATTGAGCATGCTATGAGACGGGCAGGAATGCCCCGGTTACGTTTTGCTTTCCGCTGAGAATTGTTTGGCGAAAGTGGGGAATGGGGTAAAAAGGGGCTGCCAATCACAGTTTACTTCCGCTCATGTTCTCACTCGCCAACAAAACAGTCATCATCACCGGAGCCGGATCAGGCATCGGCCAGGCCATCGCCGTTCTTTTCGCCAAGCAGGGGGCGCATGTCGAAGTGCTCGACCTCAAGCAGGAAGCCGCGCAGGTCACGGTGGATCAAATCACGGCTGCCGGTGGCAGCGCACGCGGCTCGGCCTGTGATGTGGGCAGCTATGCGGAGGTGAAGGCACTGTTTGATGACGTCGCCACGACCCACGGCAAGATCGACGTGCTGGTGAACAACGCTGGCATCGCCCACATCGGCACCGCTTTGACCACCTCTGAGGAAGACATGGACCGCCTCCACCGCGTCAATATCAAAGGTGTGCACGCCTGCGCCCAGGCCGCGCTCGCCCACATGACCACCAAGAATAACGGCGTGATCCTGAACATGTGCTCCATCGCCGCCCAGATGGGCCTCGCCGACCGCTTCGCCTACTCCATGACCAAAGGTGCCGTCCTCATGATGACCTACTCCATCGCCAAGGACTTCATCAAGCAAGGCATCCGCTGCAACTGCATCGCCCCCGCCCGCGTTCACACTCCGTTTGTGGACGGCTACCTCGCCAAGACCTATCCCGGCCAGGAAGCCGAAATGTTCCAGAAGCTCAGCGAAGCCCAGCCCATCGGCCGCATGGCCAAGCCCGAAGAAATCGCCGCCCTCGCCCTCTACCTCTGCAGTGATGAGGCCGGGTTTGTCACGGGGAGTTCTTACCCGATTGATGGGGGCGCGGTGAATCTGAGATAGGGAAGTAGAAAATTTAAATTGTTGGGGGACTGTGTCAAAAACTGGGCCGGAGCATGAGAGAATTCGATTATCAACGACTGGTCATCGGCTATCACGGTTGTGATGCCTCCGTTCGTGATAAAGTGATTCAGAAGGGCGGCCAGCTACAAGCCTTTCCGAAGAGTTACGACTGGCTGGGACATGGCATTTACTTCTGGGAGCATGGTCCGGCGCGTGCCCTAGAGTGGGCCAGAGCGCAGAAAAAAAGAGGCAAGCTAAAGACTCCGGCGGTGCTTGGGGCGGTCCTTCATCTGGGCAGTTGTTTTGATCTGCTGGACGCCGAATATACCGACGTGCTCACCGAGGCATATCCGCTGTTTGAGGAATCCATCAAGGCCAACAAAACGCCGCGCCCGAGCAACAAGCCACTGAACAAGACTGACAAAGATCAACTGCTGCGAAAGTTGGATTGCGCCGTGGTGAACTGGACCATCGAGCAGCTTGAAAAAGACGGGAAGGCACACTTTCATTCCGTGCGGGGTGTGTTTCAGGAGGGAGACTCTGTTTTTCCAGAATCTGGCATCCGCCGCCGCTCCCATATTCAGATTGCTGTTCGTGATCCTGCCTGTATTTTGGGATACTTCCAATCGCCTTCGCAAAGATAGCCATGCCTGACACCCAACAACTTTCCAAAAGCGATCTGCGCTCTGCCTGGAAGCGAGCCGTCAGCCGCTTGGAAGCCATGAGCGATAAAAAGCGTGCAGAAACTTTGGTTGATGCTGGCATCATCACCGCCGGAGGCAAGCCACGGAAGCCCTACAAGCATCTTTTTGTTTCGCATTCGACGAAAGACACGAAGGCGGGAGTTTGGAACTCAAAAGAGAAATAGCCACAGGGCCGCCCATGTTTGGTTTGGGCTTAGTTCTACATTGTTAAGCGTCTGGGGCGAGGCGGAGCGTTCCTTGTTCCACAGGAACAAGGCTACTTTGCTGCGCTGAGACGTCAGCCGAAAGCAGCCTGCCTGACGATCAAGTCTAACAATGTAGAATTAGGATCTTTGAACAAAGGGGTTGAATTTGAAAAAGCGGACCCAAGGTTTGTGGTATGACGTGGTGGTATGGCTGCGGCCACGGATACCCGTTTATACCATCTTCTTTTCTTTGAGATCATGACTTCCACCTCTTCTGCAACGAAAAAGGGCCGCAAGAGCCGGGCGAAGGTTCGGCGGCGGGTGGTGAAGGCGGCGAGTGTGCGGCGGTGGTTGAGACGGGCGCGGGCGAAGGGAATGAGGGGGCCGGGGCTGGTGTTTGAACTGCATGTGCGCCGGGGGATGTCGCTGGCGAAGGTGGCGCGGGTGCTTAGAGTGAGGCCGGAGGTGGTGCGAAGGCACTGGCGGAAGCACTGTGCGGAGCTTGCGGGCGTGGGGAAGGCTGCCAAGCCGCCCAGGATTTTACCGCCGCTGGCTCCGCAGTTGGAGGAGGATGTGGCGGCGCTGCGGGAACGTGTGGGCTTGATGCTGTGGGAGACGGTGGGGGCGACGTTTGCTGAGGTGGCGGGGGAGCGCGAGGGTGGTGATGGGGCTGCGCCTGAGCCGCCGTCGATGCCCAGGGTCTCGGTGCGGCTTAAGGCGCTGGAACAGATGGGAGAGCTTTATGGTGTTGGCCGTGTGAGGCGGGGCAAGCGTGCCGGACGGGTGGCAGAGGTTGGTACGGCGGTGTGTGCGACGCCGGAGGAGATTGCGGCGATGGTGAGGGAGCGGATTCGCGGGGAGGACCGGAGTTGAACCACGGATTGCACGGAGTACACGGATGTGGATCAGAAGTGGGGTGGGGTTTTGAGGGAAGGGTGGGCGAAAGGGGGCGTTTGTTTTTTGGCAAAGGAATGGCCGGAGATTTGAACCACGGAATACACAGAATACACGGAAGGGGAATGGCCGGAGATTTGTCCCGCAGTTATTCGGGAGGGGCAGAGATTGAAGTGGGAGGATGGGGTTTTCTTGGGGGAGACATGCCAAGGGCGGATTGTTGTGCCTGGCGTGACCAGCGAGGGCTGGCAGTCAGCCGGGCTGTTTTCAGGGGTGGGATTTACGGACGATGCGCGCGCCTCGTGGGCTGGTGCCATTGCGTCGATGAACCATTGATCATCAAATAGTTACGCCGAGATGACTTACATAATGACTGGCATCTTTTCAGGCATCTTTTCATGGTATCCTACCGGGCACGCGACCAGGAAACGGCGCAGAGGTATGGAAAGACGGTGAAGGCTCTGGAGATCACGAATCGAGAATACCGGCAGCGTTTCGACAAACTGGCTGAGAAGCAGTCCATGAAACCTCCTCCCGGTAGCGCCATCCATATCATGATGGGCTATCTGGTCGTCCGTAAACTTGGCACGTCCCGGCAATATGAAACATGGATGTCTGGCGACGTCTTTGATGAACTTTATGTGAACCCGGATCAAAGCGCCCTGTCCACAAGGGGACAACCTTGGGGACGATGAAACCATGAGCAACGGATGTCTTTCACTCCTGACCTTCTTTTTAAAGCGGAAGGCCGCAGCGACTGTCGTTAATGATGAATGCCGTTCTCCTTCTCCTGGGGCGAACAAGTGGAATGGCGGATAACTCGCCTCCCTACTTCTCCACCTTCACAAGGGCGACGCGACGATTCTTCGCACGGCCTTCTTCGTTGCTGTTGGTAGCGATGGGACATTGGAGTCCGACGCCACATGGAGTGAGCCTCGATGCTGCGTTGGGCACACGTTCGCTGAGGGCTGCGGTGACGGCAGATGCGCGCCGCTTTGACAGGTCCATGTTGTCCTCAAAACCACCGACTCCGTCGGTGTGACCGACGACCAGTAGCCGCAGGCTGCCATCTGCTTTGAGCAGTTTCTCAACCTCATCCAGTGTGGGACTGGATTCACTTTTTAGTTTCGCGGAGCCCGTATCAAAGTAGAAGCCATACAGATTGACACCGCCTTGATCGAGCAGCGCGGAAGCCATCGCGTCAGCTTTGATCACAACCATTTTTTCATCCATGGCCGCAGACTCGATGACATCCAAGGCAATGACAGGTGCGCCAGCAGTCGGCTTGGAGGAGATGGGCACCACGACTCCATTTTTGAAGTTGGCAATAAACAGAGCCAAGTGATTCGATCCCTTTTTCGCCGCCATGAAATGACCACCAGAACCGAGGGAAAACGTCTGACCTGGGCGATCAGCAAACAGCCGTCGCATATCACCCATTTCTGCATCGCTCCCCGTCCAGAGCACTTCCCAGCCTTGCTCTGCCAGAGTGGATTGGTAGTTCCTAAACACTTCCAGACTTGTGCGTTTGCCATCACTTCCCGCATACGTGACACGCGTCACCTTGCCCTCTAGCTTCTCGCTCTTCGTGAAGGTTCCTTTAGCGGTTGGGATGTTGCGTGCGGAAAATTTACCCAGCGGCAGATTGTAAGAATCAAAGGTCTTCTCTTCAAAGAATGTAATGCGCGTGCCCTCGTAGCGCTTCAGACCCAGTGGATCCTTTGAATCCGGAATGTCCTGCGCACGGAGGAGCGAGGACGAGGCTAGTGCCAGGACGATGGGGAGAATGGACAGTAGTTTCACAATAAAGGAGCGGGGTGGAAGTTGCTAAGAAATGCGAATGAGGAAACTAGCACAAGCTCAGATGGTGAAAAGCTCCAAACTTCAAATCTCGAACTCAAGATCACCGCCCATCTCGCCTTCGCTGATCCTGCTTCCTCACTGGCAGGCAAAAATTCGTTGATACCACGTTATGGATCTCTTAAACAACGATTAGTATGAGCACCACACCAACCTCTGAAATGGGTTTTCCTGATGAATGCATGGAAGAGATCCGCAATCTTTTTGTGAGTTCGATCCATGATACCGCAGAGGAGGATCTACCTGAGGGCACTCGTCAGATCCTTCTCGTGGCCGGCCACTCAATGATCACTTCGAATTTCTTGCTGAACACCTCCTCAGGGAAGACAGATTCCCAGGCTGTGATTCTGCTGTGGGGAAATCCTTCGCCAAGTTCCGATCCCAACTTGAAGAGGATTTACATTACCTTCATCGAGGATAATGCCAAAGTGCGCCGCCCAGATTTTAACAAAGCCGGTGGAACCATTAGGCTCTGGATGCACTGTAAGAATATGCCTATGGTTCTGGCGCAACTCCACGAACCGAATGTCTATGGTTGGATTGGTCACTTCGGTCAGGGCCAGATATATGCCGACATTCACACGAGCCACTAGGACAGATTACAGGAACTGCGACCGTGAAGACGTGCGCGTTTTTGCTGTTACTCGGTGCAAATCTCGGGTATCCAAGGAAAGGAGTCTCTTACGGCGAAAGAAATTTCAGCCGCGTAAAACTTGATCACTCTTCAGCGCATTCAGTGAAAAGCAGAAAGGTAACCCCTTGATAATAGCCACACCGAATCGAACCCTTGAGAGGGTGACTCGATACCCATAGCCAGGTTTTAGGTGCAGGCCTCCTTCATATGCTAAACCTGTTCTATTCTCCCTTATTCGGGTTTGGGAAAGGGGTCTTATTCCCAGCAATTCTAGAATAGGCTTTGTACCTCCCCGTTCCTTTGCACGTGTAACAGCTTGTGCTTTCACCAGGTTTCGCGCCAAGCTCTGTAAAAGCGGTCCAAGTCAGATCCTGACGCTCTAGCCATACTCGCATGTCCAGAGTTTGGCTGGAAGCATTTTTATATCGAAGAGAAATACTCGATGGTGAACTGCAGCTTGTTCCACGCTCCACATCGTAAATTTGGATGTCCTGGGCTTCTGCGCGAGTAAAAAACAATGAAACCCCAACGATCAATATCCTTATTCGATTGTTCACAAGGCGATGGAATAAACGGGGAAAACATCTATGACAAGCCGAATTGTGATTAAAGCATGCCCTCTGTTCTTTGCAATGGCTTGTACGCACCAAGACTTTTCCAAAAAGGCACCTCAAAGTCGTCCATGAAGCTGATTCTGTTCCTCCTCATCCCAGTTCTCGCCTTCGCTGATCCTGCATCCTCACTGGCAGGAAAAAACGCGACATTGAGAGATGGGACAGGCAAAACCACGACCAGCACAAGCACATCACGCACAACGACCACTTTTCGGGATTCGTCTGGCCGTCTCACTGGAACCTCTCAAACCAGCGCCGGCACAACCACATTCAGGGATTCAGCAGGCAGACTCACCTCCACATTAAGCACCTCAAGATCTACCGTGACCAGTCGAGATGCCAGTGGAAGATCTACCGGCACATCCACCACCACATCGTCTGGAACCACTACCTACCGAGATTCAACAGGCAGGATCACGGGCACCAGCTCTGTTTCCGGCAACACGATCACCTTCAGGGATTCGTCAGGCCGGATGACAGGAACAGCGAGCGTGAAGAAGTGAGTTGCCCCCCACAACTGCCACCGTAAGGAAACTCCTGAAGAACTGAACGACTCAACTTTCCACCAAAAGCAGTTCTGGTTCTCGTTCCGCTACCTTTGGAATGATGCTCCTTTGCATTTCAGCCATTGAGATCGTTCCGCTGCAAAAGTCCCAAGCCAAACCGGTTCGCGCAATATCGAGGGGAGAAATACCGGCATGACGCAATTCAGAGGTGCGGGGAATATCAAAGCAGCCGGCGTACACATAAGCCTTCGCATCACCTGGTGAGAATCCCTCATCCAGCCACTGTTTTGCGGCTGTCTGATTGCTTCCAAAAGCGCGAGCCATGGCTGTTAGGTCTTCGATGCTCCTTTTCATGGGCGGATTCTGGCATGTCTTAAAGACTGTTCAAGTGAATAGTATTGCGGACACCCTGAGCATCAAAATATTCCGTGAGTCGTCTCTGAGTCAAACCGCGAATTCATTCCTCAATTCTCTTGGAAGTTGAGACCAACACATGCTACCAGACATCGTGGAATTTCGGGTAACATCGACAGACGTATTCTCAAACTCATTCTCAAAATGACGTTTTGAGCTTTGCTTCCATCGGTAACACATTGAAAATCAGTTGTCTCCGTAGTTCAATGGATAGAACGAGGGTTTCCTAAACTCTAAATACAGGTTCGATTCCTGTCGGGGATACGCGGTAAAGAATGTGGAGGTGGGGCTCAAAGCTGGGCGGTTGACTCACTCCTGAATACCAAGATTTGGCGGGAGAATTTGGGCTTCGCTAAATTCTTAGGTGGATGACTTATTTATTTAGGATGCTTTATTTAGAATTTATTCTACTGAATATCAGTGAATTGCATTTTTTTTGCGAAAGAGTAAAAAATGATAGAAGCTAAGGGTTGTTTGTGTTTTGATACAAAGAATTCCTTTAGATGTCACTAACCACAGACTGCACTGATATAAAGAATGCAGCAGACGCAACTCTTTCCAAGAGAATGCGGGCTGCTGCTTCGCTGCATTTGTGATCGCAGAGACAGGGGTTTGCTTTCCTTTTTCCTTATCCATTATGAAGACATTACGCCATTACCGCCAACTGCTTGGATGGTTCATGATTTGCCTGACGGCAACTTGGCTCCCGGGTCCGGCTGCACAGGGGGCGACATTCACATGGACTCCGACTGGTGCGGGTCCCTTCACATGGAACACTGCGGGCAACTGGACGGAAGGTGTGCCTGCGAATGCTGCAGAGGACGTGATCAATCTGACTGCCAATCTTAGTGTGGCGCAAACCATCAATCTCGACATTAACGCCACGCTGGGCACGCTGAATATTGGAGATCCAACCACTGCGTTCTTTGGCTACACATTGCAGTCGCTCAACGGCAGCACGCTGACTTTTGACAACGGGGCCTTGGCTGCGGTGCTGACCAAGGCGGCGGCGGCCACGGCGAATGATTTGATCTCAACGAACATCCTTCTTGGGAGCACGGGCAATGCTGATTTTAACATCACGAATGCGGTGGCCAACACGAGCAGTCTGCTCACCCTTGCTGGCAACATCTCGGAGAGCGGACTCGTCCCCAAGAACTTGGTCATCGCAGGGAACACGGCTGGCAGCAGCAACGGTGTGACGGTATTGGCTGGGACGAATAGTTTCACTGGCACCGTCAGTGTTAACAGCGGCACCCTTGTTGCCGTGGGTGCTGCATCTCTGAACAGCGGGGCTGCGAACACCCTCACGCTGGCCAGTGGTACGACCCTGGCCCTCCGCGACAACGGCTCCGGCTATGGTGATCGGCAGAGCATCGCCTTTGGCGACGACCTGAGCATTGCGGGCAGCAGCACCATCGCCCCTGACCGCACTGGTTTGGCGGGTTTCCCGGGATCGACTGCACTGAACAAGACGATCCAGATGAACTCCCTGTCTTGGACGGCGGCCAGCACGACCCTGACGGTGGCCCCGAGCAACGGGTATGGGCTGGAGATTACGGGACTAACGAATATCAATCAGGCTTCAACCACGATCAGCGTCGGTACGTTGACCGGATCGAATGTGGTTCAAGGGCTGACCTTGAGTGGCCAGGTCTCGGGGGACCAGAACTGGACCAAGACGGGCACGGGCGCGATCGTTTTGACGAACGCC
>NZ_JAQSEA010000041.1 GCF_029946185.1 Prosthecobacter sp. | reverse complement strand
AACATGGAAAGCACCGCGTTTTCCCTTCAGCTTCGGCTCTGGGGTTGGGGCGCATTTTCTGCTAAGGACTGCTGGTGTGAACGATCACATGCTGCGTGCTTGCCACCTGCTGCGGGCTCGGAGGCCCGCGCTCCTTGGCGGCGTTTTCAAACACGGCCTTAGTCGAGGCGGGAGTGATGGTTACCGTAAACGTGGGGTATTTGCGGTGCCGTCGATCGACAGACTGGGGTGTCTGTCGTACCTCTGATCAACCTGCGCCGAAGAAGCCGCCGAGTTTGCGGATGCGTGTCGGGTGGCGGAGCTTGCGCAGGGCTTTGGCTTCGATCTGGCGAATGCGCTCGCGGGTGACTTGGAACTGCTTGCCGACTTCTTCGAGGGTGCGTCCGGCACCGTCTCCGAGGCCAAAGCGTTGCTCCAGTACTTCGCGCTCACGCGGATTGAGCGTGTCGAGCACGTCGCGCAGCTTGTCGCGAAGCAGGTGCATGGCGGTGAGCTCCATGGGATTGCTCGCCTCCTTGTCTTCGATGAAGTCGCCGAATTCGGTGTCGCCTTCGCTTTCGCCGACTTTGGCCTGCATGGAAACGGGCTGCTGGGAAAGGCGCAGAACGGCGTTCACGCGATCCACGGGCAGGTGGATTTCCTCGGCGATTTCTTCCGGTGTCGGATCACGGCCAAGCTCCTGCAGCAGTTGCTTGTGCACGCGCATGAGCTTGTTGATCGTCTCGATCATGTGCACCGGAATGCGGATGGTGCGCGCCTGATCGGCGATGCTGCGGGTGATGGCCTGACGAATCCACCAGGTGGCGTAGGTGCTGAACTTGTAGCCGCGCTGGTACTCGAACTTCTCCACCGCACGCATGAGGCCCATGTTGCCTTCTTGAATGAGGTCGAGGAAGGACAGGCCGCGATTGGTGTATTTTTTGGCAATGGAAATGACGAGACGCAGGTTGGCCTCGATCATCTCAGTCTTCGCCCGTGTGGACCCGGCCACATGCTTGAGCGTGTCGGTGATGAGGGTGCGGTAATCCGCCGCCGTCATCCATGATTCCTGTTCAAAGGCCCTCACGGCTTCCTGCGCGGCTTCGTTGCCTGGCTGTTCCTTCAGACTGCGTTCCAGTCCGCCGAGATCGGTCAGCCGTTGCTGCAGCAGAGTGACGAAGTCTTCGGTGATCTTGGATTTGAAGTAAAACTTCTCACAGACGCGAAAAAACGCGACGCGCAGGGTTTCAAATTCCGCCTGGCAGGTGACGCGTTTGCGCGGGCCGGCATGGGTGAAGTCGGTGAACGCCTTGCTGGTCTTTTCGTGTGTCTCCCGTGCCTGGTCGAGCAGCGGTTTGAGCTTTTTGAAATAGGCATCGCGTTCATCCGCCTTGCGGTCGCTGACGAGGCGGTCAAAGCGTTCGACGCCGTTGCACAAGGCTTCGGCAAACTGCAGGTAGGCCTGACCGATGAAGCCGATGGTGTGCAGGCACTGGCGCATGCTGAGGTCAGCCTTTTCGATGCGCTTGGAAATGTGGATCTCCTGCTCACGGGTGAGCAGCGGCACCTGGCCCATCTGGCGCAGGTACATGCGCACCGGGTCGTCAAACACATCCAGCTTGGCCGATGCAGCATCACGCTCCGCTGTAATGCGCTCACGCGCGGCGGTGTGGCGTGCCGCCACGCCCTCGACCTCGTCAGTGATCTTGATTTCCATCGCACGCAGGCGTGTGATGAGGGCATCCATCAGGTCCGGAGTGACGAATCCTGAGGGCAGGGCCTCATTGATATCGTCCCAGGTCAGATGATCATGCTCGCGTGCCGTACGAATGAGATCTCGCAGCCGTGCCTGCACGTCAGGCGAGTGGATGTCGTCGTGCGTGGTGGTGGCAAAGTGAGCGATGCTTCCGGCATGTCCGTTTTTCGGCGGACGTCCCCGGCGGCGTTTGAGTGGCTGGCCATCAGCTCCCACCTGAACGGCAGGCTGGTCTTTGGCGGGGTGGATGCGCGGTCTGCCACGGCCACGCTTTTGCGGGGTGGCTTCGTCTTCGGCAGGTGCAGACGCGCCTGCCTGCTTGGCTGCGTTGCGAGAATGGGATCCGCTATGTGGTTTTTTAGAGACGGCCATACTTGCCTCGGTGGGGTCCGGAACCTGCGTCAGTCAGGGGGAGAAACTATTCGGGGTAGGTTTCGTACGGTCAAGGCATTCTTTGCGCTTTGCGATGAGTTCTATGACCCTCTCTTGCAGCTCGGCAATCTCTGTAGAGGACAAGCCCGGCTGGCGTTGTTTTGCCTGAAGCCCTAGGATGAGATTCTGCAGGCGGGCGAGTTCCAAAGAGCAGAGGGCCAGCTTCGCATCTTCGAGTCCGCCGGAGGGGCGCGGGCTTGCCTGAAGCTGGGCAAACGCCGCTTCCTGCGGCCGCTCCAGACCGGCCATGAAGACAAGCTGGGCGGTTTCTTCCAGAGGGTCATGGCGGCTATGCACCAGCAGAGAGAGCAACTCCGTGCCGGGCACTTCGCGCAGCATTTCTTCGCAGTCGGACTCGCGCAGCCAGTACATGACTTCGGCATCGGTCAGCGCCATCTGGCAGAGGAGCGCAGCCGTCTTGTGCTGGGAGGCGAGCAATTTTTTGGCCTCATCGACGACGTTGACGGGTGAATCGCCTGCGCGTTGCCCGCCATGGCTGTTTTTGTCTCCGCTGGCGGCACGTTTGACCATCGCATTGAGCTGTTCCTCAGAAATTTCGAGCAGTTTGGCGACTTTGTTGACTGCGGTGATGCGCTGGGCCACGCCGGTGAAGATGCTGATGGCGGAGGCCACCTGCTCCGCCATGCGCACGCGCTCGACCATGCTGTCAGATTTGGCGCTGGCTCGCAGACGGCGGATCTGGTATTCGAGGAAGTCCATGGCATCCCCCAGCACAGTTTGCAGCGCTTCGGTGCCTTCTTTGCGCAGCAGCGAGTCAGGGTCTTCTCCCTGTGGGAGCGAGGCCACCTTCACCGTCAGACCGATGGGGGAGAGGATCTGGAAGGCGCGCTCAGCCGCCTTGTAGCCTGCATTGTCGGAGTCGTAGCAGAGCACGACTTCATTGCAGACGCGTTTAAGGAGTTTGGCATGCAGTTCCGTAAAGGCGGTGCCCTGGCCTGCCACGACATTTTGAAAACCGGCCTCATAGACCATGATCATGTCGATCTGGCCTTCGCAGACGATGGCTTCGCCTGCTTTCGAGATGGCACGCTTGGAGCGGTCGAAGCCAAACAGAACCTTGCTCTTGCTGAAGAGCGAAGTTTCAGGGGAGTTAAGGTATTTCGCGGTTTTGGCCTCAGGATCGAGAATACGCCCGCTAAAGGCGATCACATCGCCGTGATCATTGCGGATGGGAAACATCAGCCGGTCACGGAAGCGCGGGTAGGTGCCACGGCGGCCTGAATCTTCATCGCTCTGTACAAAGAGGCCGGCCTCGACGAGGACGCTCTCGGGGATTTTGGCCTGTGCCGCCCATTCGCGAAAAAAGGCACCGTGGGGTGGGGCGTAGCCCATCTGCCAGTTTTTCGCCACCTCGGCCGTGATGCCGCGTGACTTGAGGTAGTCGCGCGCTGGCGCGGCGATTTTGTGCTTCATCAGCAACTGGTGGAACCATTCGGTGATCTCGCGGTGCGCGCGCAGCAGCAGGCTGCGGTGTTTGGCTTCCGCCTCAGCGTTCGCATCCCAAACCTCCTCCTCGATGCGGATTCCGGCGGCGTCCGCGAGGCGTTTGACCGCTTCGACGAACGACATCCCGTCATGCTCCATGACAAAACGGATCGCGGTGCCACCCGCGCCACAGCCGAAGCAGTGGTAGGTGTTGCGCGAGGGGCTGACGTTGAAGGACGGCGTGCGCTCATTATGAAAGGGGCACAGGCCGAGGAAGTTCGTGCCCGCCTTGCGCAGCTTCACAGAACGCCCCACCAGCGCCACGATATCCGTGGCAGCAATCACTTGCTGGATGGTTTCTTCCGGGATGCGAGACATTTCAGAGAAGGTGTGGAGCGGGGGCGAACTCGCAACTGGTGATGCTGAAGAGGAGGGCAAATCTCACCATCAAAGAAGACGGGGCAGGTCCCGAGAGACTCGAAAAAAACAGGGTGTCTTTACACGGTCTAAAGAAAAGGATAATCAGAAATTCCTCAAAGTTTACTCATAAACAAGCCATTTACCAATGGCTCTGAATGAGAGAGTTAGCGCAAAGTAAGCAATAAGTTCAGCCATAATCCCATTAAATGCGGTCGCGCATTAAATGGGCTCCAAAAATGTCCCTTCGCTCCACTCTCATTCATCCACCTATGCATCTGTCCATCGCTCTGATGAACTGGCTACGCCGTTATATCAACAGGCTGTTTGCTGGCAAAGATCAGTCCAGCTTCTCTTTCGGACTGAGTGTCATGGGTAGCAACAGGCAAAGCAGCAGGACTCGCTGCGTGGGGCCAGTGGCGTATGCGCCGCTGACTGTGGAGAACATTGGATAACTAGCGGGACTCAGAAGCACTTTATCATTTTGAATTTATGAAATTATTACGTCAACATCGCAAACTCCTCGGCTGGTTCATGACATGCCTCATGGCAGTCTGGTTGCCTGGACCTTACGCGCATGCTGCCATGGGCACCTGGATTGAAGACGAGAGCGGTACTTTGACCTGGCAGGACTTCACCCATTGGAACGACGGCCTCATTCCCGGTTTTGCGATAGGTGACACCGCGAATTTGAATCTGAATTTTCTCGGCAATCAGTTTATCAGCCTGAATGATCCGCTGACACTGGGAACCTTGAACATAGGCGATGTGAGCGGAGGATCGAACTTGGTGCTGACTGCGGGTGTCAATGGCACCCTCAGCTTCAACAATGATGGTTTGGCAGTGATCAACAAGACGGGTGAGGGAACGGTGGCCATTATGGCCAACGTAGGGCTGCAAAATCAACTGACCCTCAATATCGCTCAAGGCATCCTCGTGCTCGGTGGCGTGGTGGACGGAGTCAATGGGTTTACCAAGAATGGTGATGGCACCCTTGTGCTGCGCAACGCGAATAATTTTACCGGAGTCAACATCCTCAACGGCGGGATCACCATGATTTCACCAGGGGGGCAACGATTTGACGGCGCTTGGCGCGTCGAGCAACTACCTGCAGGGCACCATCGTGAATTCGGGCGCGACGCTGGCATTCAATAATGACGTGGGTGGCACCTTGAACGGTGGCACCGTGGCAGGCAACGGCGGCACCAGCCTCAACAACGAGCCGCTTTTCATCAATGGCCAGGGCTTCCGCAATCTGGGTGCCTTGCGCAACATTTTTGGGCGTGAAAGCAACCAAGTCACAGGCACCGTCACACTGGGCAGCGCTGCGCGTGTTCAGAGCGAGCTGGGGACTTTCACCCTGACTGGAAACGTGATCACCAACGACAACGAACTCCGCATCGGTGGTGCGGGCTTCACGTCAATCACTGGTGCGGTGAGTGGTTCGGGCGAGATCATCCATTACGGCATGAACGGCTTTCGCATGCAGAACATCACGACAGCGCAGAATTTCACCGGCACCTTGACATCGCTGCTGGGGGAAATCCGTGCGGATGCCGGTGTTGGGAGTCAGGCTGCCAATACGAATCCGTACGCCAAAATCTCCGCCTTGAGTCTGCGGAACTCCTTGCTGCGGTTGGTGTTCGGAAACGGCAATGGGGCACCCACCACAAGTGACAAGGCTGACAGCCGGTTCTCCACGACGGCTCCCATCAGCATGATGTCCAGCCAGATTTACATCGAAAACGCGGGATTTACGACGGGTACCAGCCTCTTCAATTATGCGGTGGCGCAGACCTTGGGGACCACGACTTTGCTCAGCGGTGCCAACCGCATCGGTTATCGTTCGGCCAGCGCTACGGGGAGCGTCGCCCTGACACTGACAGACATCTTGAAGCCGAATCAAGGCACCACGATGGAGTTGTTTGTGGACAGTCTGGTGGGTGACGCATTGGGCCTCTCCACGCATCACCAGATCCTCAACACCGCCTTGGAAACAGGCGGCTCGAACGTGCCCTTCGTCGGCGGCTGGGCGTATTCAGCAGGTGGCACGGCCAATCCTGAGTTCCTCAAATACATCACCGTCGGCAACGGGGGCTTTGGTTACACGCCCCTCGTTGCGGCAGACTATGCTGTTAACACGGCGGTGGGAACGTGGACGTCCGGACAAAACATCAAGCTCTCCGCCGGTGCCAGCCTAGCTACCGGTGTTACCACCATCCAATCGCTGAACCTGCAGAGTGCCACGGCATTCACGCTCAGCGGGGCGGCGGGTTCCACGCTTGTCATTGATTCAGGCGGCATTCTCACCAGTCTGGGCACTCATACGATTTCTGTTCCCACCATCACGGCTGGAGCGGGCAGCAACTATGAGCTCTACGACATTGCCTGGGCTACGAACGTGATTTCATCGGTCATCGCCGACAACGGAGCCAATTCGGTGTCGCTGGTCAAAAATGGCGGGGGCACGACCTCCTTCTTTGGGGCCAACACTTACACCGGCACGACCTACCTCAACGAGGGCATGTTCCGTGATGTGATCGGTTCCCTGACCACAGCGCTGGGCTCCGGCAACTTCAACATGTCCGGTGGTCCCAACACCCAGTCGACGTATGAAACAGACCGCGACTTCACCCGTGCCCTCGGCTCGGGGGTGGGAGAGGTGCAGATCACCGGCGGTGGTGGCGCGGGAGGCGGCAGCACGGGTTTCTCCGCGTTTGGTGCTGCAATCGATGTGAATTTTGGCGGTGCTGGTGAGACGATTGTCTGGGGCAGTGCCTATTTCAATCCCGGCAACTTCACTTTGAACGGTGGCAATGCGACCCAGGTGGTCACCCTGGTCAACGACCTCGATCTGGGTGGTGAGCAACGTTACATCCGCCTGGATGGCAGTGCCTCCGCCGGGAACCGGGCGGTCATCGGCGTGATTGCTGGTGACGTCTTCAATGGCGGCATCGTGAAACGTGGTGGCGGTGTGCTGATGTTCGACAATGCCAAGTCCTATGAAGGCGCGACCATTCTGCAGGAAGGCGAACTCTGGCTGCGGGGCAACGGCACGGCGGGGGCGAATGTGATGGGCAATGACATCCTGATCAATCAGGGCTCGCGTTTGAAACTGGACGGTCCTGCAAACGTCGGTTCCAACCAGATGATCGCTTTG
>NZ_JAQSEA010000040.1 GCF_029946185.1 Prosthecobacter sp. | reverse complement strand
CTCGCTGAGGCTCGGCTGACCCTGGGCTATATTCCGCAGCCCATTCAGGGCTGGTGTGTGGCGGGGCAGAGTGGTGAAAAGGTGCCGTTCTTCCACTGGGAAACGTCGGCGGCTAACAGCATGAAATCGACGAAAGGCGGTCTTAACCGAGTACCATTAATGAGTGGCATTCTTGCCACATTGCACTGTCTTTTTAGAGGTGTGGACTGTTGGCGGAATCTAAAACTGGCAGGTGCGGCAGATGCGTTATTTGAAGAGTCCTTTGAGGCCTTTGAAGGTGTTGATGAGGCCTTTGGCTTGTTCTTCGATGTCATTTCCGAGGAGGTTTTCGAGCTTCACCTGGAGGTCGGGTTTGACCTCGGGATGTGAGAGGGAGCCGGTGATGGTGAGGTCGAAGGTGAGGCGGCCGCGGCTGTCGGAGAGGGCTTCGACTGCGAGCTGCGAGAGTGTGCGATTGATGCCGCGACTGGCGATGCCCTGCATGAGGCTTTGCTTGAGGGCATCCCCACAGGAGAGCCGGGTGAGGAGGCCCTGCTGATCTTTGGCGAAGTCCATCCATGAGTCACGCTTGATGGTGTACTCGTAGTCGGGCAGCGAAATGACTGTGTCTTCAAGGAAGCGGAGAGACTGCTCGCGGTAGAGGATGTGGGCGTGCACATCCTGCGCGAGGATGCCGCCGATGCGGATGGCACGGAGGTCGATGCCGTATTTCATGAGCTTGTCCAGATGCTGGCCGGCGGTCTCGCCGATGGTCATGTTGCCGCCGATGGAGGAGCCACGGTCAATGGTGAGGTTCAGATCTGCCGCAGGGGACCACATCCGAGTGGTGGGATCGACCGGATTTACCTCGCCGTCGCCATGGAGGGTCATGTCGGCAAAACGCACCTGACGGGGTTGGCCGCCGATGTTTGTCACGCCGTCCACCAGCACCTTGGCGGCGAGACGGATGTGGAGGCGGTTGTGGGCGGTGAGATCTTCGGGGTCGATGTCGATTTCGGTGAGAGCGAGGCTGAAGTTGCTGATGTCTGCCTTGAACTGCGAATCGACGCTCTGATTGGTGATGCGGAAATGGGCCTGCTCGATGCTGATTTCCTGGAGGGACATGCGGGTGGCGGTGGACTGGGGCGCTGCGGGTGGTGCCGTGATGGGGGGCGTGGTCAAAGCGGGTGGTGGCGCTCCCGGTGCAGGGACGGCGGTCACGGGCGGTGCGGTTTGGACGGGGATGGCACGGGGCACCTCGTCCATTTGCATCTGGGCGAGTTTTTCCGGGGGTGGCTGAAAGAGCTTTTGGAGAGAGCTGCCGTCCTGGGGGCTGACAGTTTCGGTGACATCCAGGCCGATGAGGCGGAGTACACGGGGATAAAATTGACGGTGCCAGAGGCCTTCGGGGACCAGTTCCAGATAGGCCATTTCGGCCTGAACGGGGGCATGCTGCATGGGCGGGCGAGCCGCGATGGGGGTGCCGGCGTATTGATCACGCGGGCCGATCTTGATGCCAGTGAGGCGGAGGCTGGGTGGCCAGGAAAGGATGGTGAGGGTTACGTCATCGAGCTGGACGCGTGCATTGATGTTCTTCTCGGTCTCCAGCGTGAGGCGCTCTTTGTTCACATACTGGCGCAGCCACCAGACGCCGCCCAGAGGTGCGGCGACTGCGAGCAGCAGGCCGAGGCCAAGAAGGATGAGGATGATGCGGGAGATCTTCATGGAGGGAGCATAAACAGTCCTGAGGGATTTGAAATTTGAGATTTGAAATTTGAATTGGCGAATCCCGGCTATTGTCACGCCCCGTTTCATGATCGCTCTGCGCGATAAAACGGCTGTACCAACCCACTTACATCCATGTCCATTCGCGTTCGCTTTGCTCCTTCCCCCACTGGTGATCTTCATGTCGGAGGCGCCCGCACGGCGTTGTTCAACTGGCTGATGGCGCGCAAGCTCGGCGGCACATTCATCCTGCGTGTGGAAGACACCGATGGTGCACGCAACACGGCGGAGGCTGCTGCGGGGATCATCAAGGGCATGCGCTGGCTCGGGCTGGACTGGGATGAAGGCCCGGAGGCGGGCGGTGATTGTGGGCCGTATTTTCAAAGCCAGCGGAAGGACATCTATGATGCGTATTTCAAGAGGCTGGAGGACGCCGGTCGCGTGTATGCGGAGGCGGATGGTGCGATGCGCTTCAAATTCAGCCGCACGGCGATCACGGTGCATGATTTGGTTTGCGGAGATGTGACGTTTGCGCCGACCGAGGAGCCGGATATGACGATTCGCCGCCCGGATGGCAGCTACATCTTCCACTTTGTGAACGTGGTGGATGATATTGAGATGCGCATGACGCACGTGCTGCGTGGTGAGGATCATCTTTCGAACACGTGGAAGCACATTGATCTGTTCAATGCGTTTGGGGCTACGCCGCCGACGTATGCGCACATTCCGCTGATCCTGAATCCGGACGGCAGCAAGATGAGCAAGCGTGATGAAGGGAGTGCCATTGAGCACAGCTACATGAACGCTGGGTTCCTGCCTGCTGCGGTGTTCAACTACCTCTGCATGCTGGGATGGACGCCGAAGGCGGAGAGCGAAAAGCTTTCGCGTGAGGAACTGACGGCGTTGTTTGACGCGGATGCGATTCACAGCAGTAACGCGAAGTTTGATCTGAAGAAGGCGCTGTGGTTCAATGCGCAGTATTTGCGTGAGCTGAGTCCTGAGGGGCTGCTAGAAAACGGTCGTCGCTTTTTGAGCGCCGCTGGTCTGACGTGGGAAGATGATGCTGTGGCTGCGGCTGCTGTGTACAGTGTGCGCGAGAAGGTGAGCCTGCTCACTGAGTTGCCTGAGTGGGTGCATTACTTCTTCCGCGAGGACTATCCCTTTGAGGCGGATGTGGTGACGAAGCTCAAGGCGAAGCCTGAGAATGCGGGGCTGCTGAAGGCTGCTGCTGAGCAACTGGCGCAGGCTGCGGAATGGACTGAGCAGAGCGTGCATGATGCCGTGGAAGCGGCAGCGAAGGCGCTGAGTGTGAAACCGGGTGCGATGATGCCGCTGCTGCGCTTTGCGCTGAGCGGGCAGTCACGCGGGCCGGGGGTGACGACGATTGCGCATCTGATTGGGAAGGAGAAGACGCTGGGGAGGATTCAGCGGGCGCTGGGTGAGGTGATGGGTGTGTAATCGCGAAATGAATTTGAGACAGGCTGAGCGCTCGACAAAATTGCTGTGCGTATTGCAATACGCGTGCACTAAAACGCGTTGGCTTTTCGGTTGTTCACTTCAGGACTCAGATGCCATTCGAAGAAACATTTCATAATCTAATCTCTGGGCGCGGGTTTGATCGCTATCAACCCGGTCTCATTTCGAGATGGAGAGCTTTCCGAATCGGCTACTCTTTGTCCTATGGGAAACCCACTGCGAAGCCCTCACTGTGTCTCGATTACGAGAGCGAAAATGCAATTGGACGTGTGACGCTCTGGGAGTCAGGTGAGTGCGATCTCGAGGTCATGGATGTTGCGACGGGAGCAGATTTTTTACGTGAGCATCATGACTTCACAACCCCACATGAGTTCTTTCACGCCTATCCCAAAGTTCCGCTCCTCCTGCGGAAACTTCGTGGTGAAAAATTATCACAAATACCTGACCCAAATGAACAGGCATAGTTCGCTCTAGGTGATGCTAGATTATATCAGTGCTTATCCTCGATGAGAATCTATGATCTCAAAGATCCCGAAGGTCGTGTTTACGCCTTTGAGATTGAAAATATCGGGCGGCGAGAGCTGTGTGAGTTGATTCGTTCTTTTCCTGGAGTGCGGCTTCTTCGTGAGCCAAAATGGCTGTCTGAATTTCGAGAGGATGAGTTCTGTGAATTTGAATTGAGCGGACAGTCGTTCAGGGCGTGGGAGCCGTTCGGGGACAACAGTCGTTTTTGGATTGGGCCTGAACCACCCGAGTGGTGTGAACAGGTCGAGGCCGCCAGGGGATTGTTTGCACTCCATGAAGACTGAGCGAGAATAGCGTGAGGCTGGCGGGAGAGATCACCCCACACTTTAGCCCACCCATCGCGCATACTTTGCGCTCACATTTTCCGGCTTGAGGGCGACGATCTCGGGGACTTCGTAGGGGTGAAGCTCTTTGAGCCGCTGCTCAAACCTGGGCCAGGCGGCGGGGGTGGTTTTGAAGATGGCTAGGACTTCGGGGGCGGTTTCGACTTTGCCTTGCCAGCGGTAGATGGATTCGATGGCGGGGATGAGATTGACGCAGGCGGCGAGTTGCGATTCTACCAGGGCCGTGGCAGTCTCGCGGGCTTTCTCGATATCGGGGAAGGTGCAAAGGACGATGAGGATGTCGTTCATGACCGCCAACTTATGAGATCTGCCTTCATCGACAAGCTTATCAAACGCATGGACCGCCTGGAACCGGGGGAGGTTCAGGGCATTGTGCTGGAGCTGGTACGGGAAAAGAAGTTTCAGGAGAAGGTGTTCGAGGCACTGCAGGAGGGCGTGATTCTGCTGGATACGGAGGGCAAGGTCACGTACGTGAACCGGGCGGCCTGCACGTTCTTTGGCCTGAAGCAGGATCAGGTGATCGGTCAGCGGCTGGCGCAGGGGGTGCGGGGGCTGGACTGGAATGAACTGCTGAAGCCGGGGACGGTGGTGAGCCGGGATCTGGAGGTGTTTTACCCTGAGAACCGCTACCTCAATTTCTACATCACCAGCATTGATGATGACTCGGCGCTGGGGTTTGTGATGCTGATCCGTGATGTGACGGAGACGCGCAAGCGGACGGAGGAGCAACTGGAAAGCGAGCGGCTGAATGCGTTCACGCTGCTGGCGGCGGGTGTGGCGCATGAGCTGGGGAATCCTCTCAATTCTTTGACGATCCATTTGCAGCTCCTTGAACGACGGCTCAAGAAGATGGGGGCGAAGGGAGCTAGCCTGCGCGAGCACCTGGATGTGGCTACGGGTGAGATCAAGCGGCTGGATTTTATCATTGGCCAGTTTCTTGCGGCGATCCGGCCGACGAAGCCGCAATTTCAGCGCGTGCAGTTGCGCGAGCTGCTGGAGGAATGTGTGCGCTTTCTCCACCCGGAGATCGAGGCCTGCAAGGTGAAGCTGAAGCTGGACCTGCGCTCTGATTTGCCTGCCATGCCGCTGGACCCCGGGCAGATGAAGCAGGCGGTGTACAATCTGATCCGCAATGCCTGCCAGGCGATGCCGAAGGGGGGCACGCTGACGATCAACGGCACCTTTACTGATTTTGAGGTGAGGCTGAGTTTTGAAGACACGGGGAAGGGGATCAATGCGGAGCAGATGGGGAAGCTGTTCCAGCCCTTTGCGACCACCCGGACCACGGGCACGGGCCTGGGGCTGCTGATTGTGCGCCGCATCATCCGTGAGCACGGGGGGGAGATTGACATTGAAAGCCGTGAGGGGCTGGGGACGCGGGTGAGTCTGTGGCTGCCGCTGGTGGCGAAAAATGTGCGGATGCTGGAGGCGGGAGGGGATAGGGAGGAGAAATCTGACCGGTAACCGTCCCACTACGGTCGGTTTTTTTATGCGGATGGTTTATTTTCTATAAATATCACACTAAAGGTCACATTTATTACATCGGATCAATCCTGTGCATGACGGAGGTTGACCGTGGGGCAGAATTCTGCCAGCATTTACCCCCATGTCTGATTCAACCACACCGAAACCCGTCCGCAAACTGAACCCTGCCCTGAGCAAACCCGTCCAACCGGATGAGATTCTCGCGAAGGTGATCGGCTCCACTCCGCTTTCCCGCGGCGAAATGACCAAGAAACTGTGGGAATACATCAAGAAGAATGGTCTGCAGGACCAGACCAAGAAGACCAACATCAACGCTGACGAAGCGCTGAAGGCTGTCTTTGGCGGCAAGAGCCAGGTGACGATGTTTGAGATGACGAAGCTCGTCTCGGCCCACGTCAAGTAAGGTAAGCCCGGCGTCCGCTGGTTCCCCTGAATTTTGGGGGAATCTGTGAGAATGTGTGCCTATTTAAAAACCCGCAGATCTAGCTGATCTGCGGGTTTTCTGCGTCTGGGTGTAGGTGGCTGTTTGATGATGATAGGCTTGTGCCCGATGGCTGAGGTACGACTGAATCAAATCTCCCTTGCATCGCCCGCTCTTCCGCGTGATCTCAGGGGAACCTGCTCGTCACACCACCTTGGCAACCACCGACACTCCACGCACCCTCGTAGCCATACCTGCCCGCTGGGGTTCCACCCGGTTCCCAGGCAAACCGCTCCACCTCATCGCCGGCAAACCGCTGGTGCAGCATGTCTGGGAGCGCTGCCAGGAGTGCCGGGAGATTGACGATGTGATCATCGCCACGGATAACGCCCGCATTGCGGAGGCAGCGGCGGGTTTCGGGGCCAAATTCGTGCTGACTGCGCCGGAGCATCCGAGCGGCACGGATCGCATCGCCGAGGCGGCGAATTCGTACCCGGACCACGGTACTATCATCAATGTGCAGGGAGATGAGCCGCTGATCTCACCGGCGCTGATTGACGAACTGGCCCGCACGCTGCGCGCTGATCCCGACGTGAAGATGATCACCGCTGCCGCGCCGATTCAGGATGCGGAGCAAATCAGTGACCCGAATGTGGTGAAGGTCATCTTCGACACGAATGGAGATGCGCTGTATTTTTCGCGGTCGCCGCTGCCGTACCTGCGCAATGCTGAGGCGTGGCCGCGCAGCTACCGCCATCTGGGGATTTACGGTTTTCAGCGCAGCTTCCTTTTTCAATTTGTCGCCTGGCCGCCTTCGCGGCTGGAGCAGACGGAGTCGCTGGAGCAGCTCCGCGCCTTGGAAAACGGCTCGCGCATCCGCGTGGTGCTGACGGACGAGCTCTCCCCCGGCGTGGATACGCGGGAGCAGGCGGACGCGATTGAAAAGCATCTTCAAAAACAATCTTCTTGAACTGCGCCCCTACAACCTCCAACCGAGAAGGATCCATGAAATACATTTTTGTCACAGGCGGCGTCGTTAGTTCACTTGGCAAGGGCCTTGCAGCCTCCTCGCTGGGCACACTGCTCGAGCTGCGCGGCCTGCGGGTCATCATGCAGAAATTTGACCCGTACCTCAATATCGACCCCGGTACGATGAACCCGTACGAGCATGGCGAGGTGTATGTGCTGGATGACGGCGCGGAAACCGATCTGGACCTGGGCCATTACGAGCGCTTTACGCACACGAACCTCTCGCGGCTTA
>NZ_JAQSEA010000039.1 GCF_029946185.1 Prosthecobacter sp. | reverse complement strand
TGCTGGAAACTTGGTTTGCGGGGCGCGCCCGACAGACGACGGTCCAAACAGCGTAATTCACTCTGAGTTTCACCACGATGAATGACAATCTCTCTCCTCACGACAAGAGGCTGCATTTCGGATGCGGGCTTTTGTTTGGAGGTGTCATCACGTTTCTGCTCTTGATCACATCTGTTTCTGCGATGGAAAACCTGCAATGGTTGTGGGTCGCTGCAGGTTCGTGTGCCTGTGGTTTTCTGGCCATGAGACATGGCGAGACATTCTGGGCCAAGGCTTCTTCCATCATCGAGACCGTCTGTCGATGGCTTCGTCATTGATCGTTTTGACAACCAATTCACTACCATGATCGCACGCACCATTCTTGAGGCTCGCATTGCTGAAGTTCGTGAGGCGCTGCGTCTTGCGCGGCTGATGCGTCATCTGGCTGTTGTTTTCGCGCTGGGGGTTGTGGTGAGGGGGGG
Source organism: Prosthecobacter sp. (assembly GCF_029946185.1). Classification (GTDB taxonomy): domain Bacteria; phylum Verrucomicrobiota; class Verrucomicrobiia; order Verrucomicrobiales; family Verrucomicrobiaceae; genus Prosthecobacter. Next base: position 6,798 of record NZ_JAQSEA010000039.1, on the reverse strand, counting down.
CTTGCTGCTGGCCACGCTGAATGGTTTTCCTGTTTCGAAGCGGCTTGATCGCTGGTCGATGCTGGGGCTCATCGTGCTGGGGCTGATTGCGTGGGTCAAAGGGCGGCGCAACATTTGGAGCGATCATGACATTGCGCGTGTGATTGAGCAGAAGCATCCCTCGCTGAATGCGCTGCTGCTGACGGCCATTGAGCATGAACCGGAGGCGGACAGGCCTGTCGGTTTCCTGCATGAACGACTCATTGACCGAGCGCTGGCGCATGCGGCCACGCAGAACTGGGCGGTCACGGTGGCGAACAAGCCTTATACGCGTGCGGCTGTTGGCGCGGTGATTGCCATTTTTGCTTTTCTGGCCACGGACATCGCGTTGCGTTTCCAGACCGCGCCGCGACAGACCGAGGTTGCGAAAAATCGGGCCGACGAATCCGCCCAACCAACTGAGTTTAAAGCGACGCTAACTCCGGGGGACACTGAGCTCGAACGCGGTGCGCGCCTGATCATTGAAGCCCGCTTCAATGGGGCCGTGCCTGCGGATGCGATGCTGGTGGTGAGCGATGCGGATGGCAAGGAGCGCGAGCGGCTGCCGATGCGGCTGACGGTTGATGAGCAGGTGTATGGCGGGATGATCAACAAGGTGGAGCGCGATACGAAATACCATGTGGAGTTTGCGGATCAAAAGTCGCAGATGCACACGATCACAGTGTTTGATTTTCCGGCGCTGGTGAGCAGCGATGTGATGGTGACGCCGCCGGAGTACACGAAGCTGCCGGAGAAGGAGACGAAGAACACGAAGAAGGTGACGGCGCTGGAGGGGTCGAAAATTGTGTGGAAGATCAAGGTGAACAAGCCGCTGATCCCGGCCAGTGATGGGGATGCTGCTGCGGGCAAAAGTGTTTCTCCCTTCGCCCCGCATTTGACTGCTGCGGAGCTTTTTGGGGAGGACAAGAGTGTGATCGCTCTCACGCCCTCCGCTGATGATGCCACGGTGCTGGAAGGTGTGCTGATGGCGGTGAAGTCGCAGAAGTATCGGCTGCATCTGGTGGATGAAGCGGAGCGCGGGAACAAGAATCCGCCGTGGTTTACGGTGACGGTGCAGTCCAACCAACTGGCGAAGATTGAAATGGTGTTTCCGAAGCGTGATCTGCAGGTGTCCAGCATTCAGGAACTGCCGGTGGAGGCGAAGGTTTCGGATGATCTGGGTGTCACGAAATCGGGGGCGGTTTTCAGCATCAATGGGAACAGCAAGGAGATCATTTTCAAGCATCCGGTTACTGGGCCGATGAAGAAGCAGGATGTGCGGGCTGAGCTGGCGCTGGAAAAAGAAAACGCTGAGCCACGGCAGCTTGTGAGCTATTATTTGTGGGCGGAAGACACTGGCCCGAAGGGGGAAGTGCGGCGCAGCATGAGCGACATGTTCTTTGCCGATGTGCGGCACTTTGAAGACATCTTTCGTGAGATGGAGGCAGCACCGAGTGAGCCGGGCAAGAAGCCGCAGAGCGACAAGCTGGTGGAGCTGGTGAAACAGATCGTCAACGCGACGTGGAAGATCATTCGCGATACGAACGCGGGGCGCGTGATTGAGGCGGCGACGCCGGACATTGATGTGGTGGATCAGTCGGTGGGGATCGCGATGGAGCAGGTCAAAGAGGCCATGGAAAAGGTCGAGGACGCAGAGGTGAAGCAGGCGCTGACGGAAGCGTGGAAAAGTCTGAAGGACTCGCAGGGGCCGCTGCAGCAGGCTTCGGCTGAGAAGAAGCGTTCGCCGCTGAATCAGGCGCTCACGTTTGAGCAGACGGCACTGGAATGGCTGCACCGTGCGCAGAGCCGGGAGCACCAGGTGATGCGTCAAGACAAGCCCTCCGAGGGGCCGCAGCAGGCGAACAAGAACCAGATCATGGATCTGGAGTTGAAGCAGAAGGAGCAGCGCTATGAAGAGGAGAAGGCCGCGAGTGAGGAGCAGACTGCTGAGCAGCAGGAGAACTTGCAGGTTTTGAATCGGCTCAAAGAACTGGCGCGGAGACAGGAGGCGCTTGCGGAGAAGATCAAGGAACTGCAGAATCAGATCGCCAAGGCGAAGACTGATGAGGAGAAGCAGGAGCTGGATAATCAGCTGAAACGTTTGCAGGCGGAGCAGGAGCAGTTGCTGAGTGATCTTGATGACCTCAAGGAGCGGATGGAGAAGCCGGAGAACGCGCAGAACATGGCGGAGGCCAAGGAGCAGCTGGAGGAAACGCGTGAGAAGGTGAGGGAGACTGCGGAGCAACTCAAGGAAGAGAAGCTGGCGGATGCCGCCAACTCGGCGACTCGTGCGCAGCGTGAACTTGAAAAGATGGAGGAGGATTTTCGGCAGAAGACATCGAAGAAATTTGCGGAGGAGATGAAGCAGATCCGGCAGCAGGCGCGCGAGGCCGCCGAGGCGGAGAAGCAGATCGGCGAGGCGCTCGAAAATCAGAAGGAGGCGGGGTCTGACCTTGAGAAGAACATGCAAAGTGCTGCGGAGAGCCGGCAGGTGGGAGAGCAGCAGGAGAAGGTGGGGAAACTCCTCAACAGCATGCGGCAGCTCAGCGAACAAGCGGAGGCGAGTGAGCCGCTGCTGCACCGCAATCTTTACGATGCTGTGCGCAAGGCCCAGACCAGTGCTTTGGAGGAGAACCTGCAGGAGACGCGTGACCAACTCCGCTATGGATCGCAGGCTGAGGCGAAGGATGCGGAACGCAAGGCGGCGAATGCGGTGGAGGAGCTGAGGAAGGGCGTGGAGAAAGCGGCTGAGAGCGTGCTTGGGAGTGAGAGTGAATCCTTGCGTGTGGCGAAGAATGAACTGGATAAGCTGATCAAGGAGACGCAGCAGCAGGAGTCGGCAGAGGGTGGACAGAAGGGAAAAGAAGCGGCGAATGCGGGGGATGCTGACGCTGCAGAGAAGGAGCAGAAGGGCGGTGAAGGCCAGAAGGGCAAAGACGGCGAGACAAAGGATGGCAAAACTGCCGAGAAGGGTGAGAAGGCCGGTGATGGGCAGCAGTCAGGCAAGGACGGACAGGGCGAGCAGCCTGGCAAAGATGGACAGGGCAAAGATGGCCAAGGTCAGCCGCAGGATCCCAAGATGGCAGCCGAGGGCCAGCAGCCGGGCAAAGACGGGCAGGGGCAAGCACCCGATCCGAAGATGGCAGGCGAAGGGGCGCAGCCAGGCAAAGGAGAAGGTGAGCCAAAGCCCGGACCGGGCAAGGAGGGCCAGGGTGAAGGCAAGGACGCGCAGACTGCTGAAAAGGGGAAGCAGCCCGGCCAAGGCATGGCGCCTGGCGAGAAGGGGCAGGGGGGAGAGCAGCCGAATCCTGATGGAAAAGGCCAAGGACAGGGCCAAGGACAGGCTTCAGCGGAGGGGCCGAAGGGCGATCAACCTGGAGAACAGCCGGGCAAGGGTGGGCAGCAGCCGGGGCAAGAAGGCCAGCAGCCCGGACAAGCCGGTCAAGGAAAGGGGCAGGGTGATCCGCAGACGGCTGAACGTGGGCCGCGATCTGGTGAAGGGCAGAGTCAAGGGCGTGGGCAGGCGCAGACGGCCAGCTCCAACACGGGACTGGGCATCACGGGGGAACGTGATTCTGACAATGATCGGCGCGTGGCACCGATCAATGGGGGGGCTGTGCCTGAGGCGCTCTTTTTTGATGACAGCAAGGAGAGGCCTGACAGCGGGGTCTTCACGGGCAATGGGTATGAGCAGTGGAGTGACCGGCTGCGCAATGTGGAAGAGCTGCTGGATAATTCTGAACTGCGCAATGAGGCCGCGAAGGTGCAGGATAGGGCTCGGACGCTGCGCATTGAGCTGAAACGGAGCAATGAAGCGCCGCAGTCCACCTACTTGAACACACGCATCACACAGCCGCTGATGGAGCTGCGAGACCGGGTGGTGGAGGAGCTTTCAAAGAAGGATGCGGGCAAGAATTTGGCGCCGGTGGATCGTGATCCGGTGCCTGCTGAGTACCGCGATCTGGTGAAGCGTTACTATCAGGAGCTGGGTGCTGGAAAGTAAGGGGCTGCGAGATTCTTTCGTGGAATGGTGACTCGACGCTAAGGACTTATTTAGCATACTGGGTCGATGGCTTTGAGGGTTTTGACATTGCGTAACGCAGACGGCGAGCACCGGATTTCGTGCGCGCTGCATGCGTCGCTGACGTTTGGGTGCGGACCGGCCTGCGATGTCACGTTTGATGGGGTGGGGATTCTGCCGCGGCACTGCGTGCTGTACCGGACGGGAGAGCGGACTTTTCAGATCATTGGGGTGTTTGCGGCGGCGCAGTTTTCGGTGAATGGGGTGATTTCGAGCGAGCTGGAGGTGGATGTGCCGTTCCAGTTTGGCATTGGTGGGGATGTGTTTGATGTGGATCTGGCTGAGGGAGAAGAGGAGGCGTTGCAGGAGACGGTGGAGGCGGAGCCTGTGGCCGATGGGGTGCCGCCGGTCACGAGAACGAGTCGGCGTGGGTATTTGCTGAGGCCGATCACCTTGAAGCCGCGTGCTGGAGAGCGGGTGGGTGGGGTGATTTTGGCGGCTGCGGCTCCTGCTGAAATTGAGGTTCCGGCGACTGCTCAACCGACGAGTCTGCCGCCGCATGCGGTGGAGCCGGTGGCGGAAACGAAGGTGCCGCAGGATGAGGAGGAGTCGTCTTCGCTGCTGCTGGTGGGATTGCTGCTGTGTGGTGCGATGATTGCGGGGGTTATTTATTGGCCGCATCATTTGGATCAGCTTTCGGCTGCGAAGCCCGATGTGGTGGCATCGTCTGTGGCTGCTCCGGTGCTCGCGCGGGAGGCGACGATGCGGGAGGGGCGGGATTTGTTGATGGCTGGGGCTCCAGGACTGGCGGGGCATATGCTGATGCCGCTGGCTGAGCGGGGTGATGTGGTGGCGATGCAGCAGGTGGCGCTGGCTTTGCGTGCATCGGGCAAGTTTGGGGATGAGGTGCTCGGTTTACTGCAAAGGGCAGTCGAAGGAGGGAGCCGGGATGCGCTGCGTGATTTTGTGAGTGTGGTCGATGATGCGGAGAATCCGGGGCGCTTCACGGAGGGGGCATTCAAGCAGTTGCAATGGGCGGCGAAGCTGGGGGAGACATCCGCCTGGATGCCGCTGGGGGAACGCTACGAACATGGCAAGGGCACGGCGGTGGACATGACGCTGGCGCTGGCGGCTTATGAGAAAGCACGCGTGGCCGGGGACAGGCGTGCGGTGGTGAAGCTGTCTGCGAGGCAGGCGGCGCTGGACCGTGTGGCGGCGTATGTGCGCTCATGGAACGAGGTGTCTGTGGCGACGCTGCTTGATCATGTGGTGGCGGGGCAGGGGAAGTTTTTCATGCTGGAGCATCCGCCGATGGAGGTGCTGCTGCGGCTGGAGGAGGAGATGCGCGTGCGCTGGCCGCTGCGGCGGATCAGCGTGGCAGCGGGGGCGCAGGCGGAGCTGGAGACGTTTGAGCTGGTCAAGGTGACGCAGCCGTTTCAATTCGAAGTGCAGCGTGGGGGACGCATCGCGCGTGGCAAGGGCGTGCTGGTGTGCGTGGTGAAGAGGGATGGGGCGGAACGATGGCGCATCACGGATGCGAGTGACACGATTGAGGTGAGCGAACTGCTGCCGGCGAAGGAGCAGTTTGTGAGTGCGGCGTCGTTGCGTGAGCTTAAGCCTGCTTTTACGCATGAGGAGCAGGTGGATGAATCGAGGTTGGAGATTTTGGAGCAGATGCGTGGTTTGGAGGCGACGGAGGATTTTAAGCCGGCGCTCAGCGTGGTGATGAATGCTGTGTATGAATTTCCGCAGGAGACTTTTTGGCTGCCGTTTGCGGACAAGCTGTGTGACCGCATGGCGCGGCAGTTTTTCAGGGATGGCCAATGGCTGGACGTGGCGTGGGCGGAGCCGGTGCATCAGTTTGGCGAGCATGGCAGTGTGTCTGCGATGCTGCTGGAGGGGCATCTGTGTGCGGCGGGGTATGGGTGCGCGCGCAATGCGGCCAGGAGTTTGGCGCTGTACCAGAAGGCGTTTGAGGCGGGGAAGCGGCGGGATACGCGCTTCTACTATGCGGAGGCTTTGTTTCAGGGACGCGGTGTGCCGCAGGATACTGAGAAGGCGGGTGCGCTGGCGCTGGTGTTTATGAGCCGCTCCAAACATCCGCTGGAGGCGTATCTGGCTGCGCACCTGCTGTGGCGCAAGGCGGAGCACGATCCTGCGCTGTGGCAGGAGGTGTACGACGCGCTGTCACGTGTGGTGGAGAAATTTCCGCCGGCGAAGAATCTGGCGGGGATGGTGCTCTTGAACCACGGGCAGACGATGAAGGAGCGCAGGACCGGATTTGCGGCGATCAAGGCTGCGGCTGATGAGGGCGTGGTGGAGGCGATGAAGAATCTCTCCCAGTGCTATCTGGAAGGCGTGGGCTGCGAGAAGGATGCGGGGCAGGCGACGTTTTGGAAGCAGAAGGCGCTGGTGACGCAGCCGCCGCGAAGGAGGCATTATACGGAGTTTGAGGAGTGAGGGATGGGGGCAATGACTCGTCAAGGAATGGTCAAGAGGTCAAGAGGTCGGGCGCGGGGGGTGCTTGACTATGGCTTGACCTATCTGTCGGTGTGGCCTTGAGCAGAACCTTTGCTGAGCAACTGGGCTACTCGCCGGTGCGGAGGAAGTCGCAGGTGATGAAGATGGCCTGGAGGATGTCGTCTTTTTCGAACTCGGGATTGCCGGTGGGTTTGGAGAGTGAGAGGAGGCGGGCGGTGCCGTTGGGCATGGTGATGCCGGTGGTGAGTTTGGTGGTGAAGTAATCGGTGAGGGGGAAT
>NZ_JAQSEA010000038.1 GCF_029946185.1 Prosthecobacter sp. | reverse complement strand
GTCCCGGTGAATTCGCATCCGCTCTAGGCGACACCGGCAGGCTTCTGGCGGGAGAGGCGAAATCCGCGTCCGCAACAATCATAGCGCCCCCGCCATTCCGAGCCATCATGTCCGGTCTCTGCTGCACCATCGAGTTGTCGGCACTCGTGAGCACGCCGCTGCCCGTGAGCACCAGTGAAGCTCCCGCAGCAGACGGCTCCATTTTCTGCGTCGTCACACCCGTCCCTGCCTGGACAATGCTGCCCGCAGCCGACACAGCCAAGCCTTGAGGCGGAGCCGTCTGCGTGGCTGGGGGCGGGAGTCCTGCCAATGGTTTTCCTCCAAAGCTCAAGCCATAGGCGTGCTGATCCTGGATCTGCTTAAGCCTCGTCACATCGCCAGGAGTCATCGCACGCTGGTCCTTGGTCAAGGCCAGCGCAGGCGCGGCGGCGGCAGGTTCTGTTTTCGGCAGGGGGGACAGCGGCTTGGCGGCGGGCAGCTCCGCCACGATCACGGGCTTTACCGGCGTCGCGGCCAGCAGCGCCTCCGGCCCCTGCCCTGCTTTCTTCTTGGGCTCCGGTTTCGAGGCGAGCTGTACTTTGATGGCGGGCTTTTCCGCCACGCTGGCGACAGCCGCGACGGCACGGGCCTGGCTCTGCTTTGAGGAATACGCCTGCCATGTCCAAAACCCGCCGAGCACGGCGCAGGCGGCGAGGGAGAGGCGAACGATGACGCCGATGTTCCAGCGGGTGGTGCGGGGTGCGGGGGCCTGAAGGGGTGGGACCCCGCTGACGGAGTGCAAGGGGGACGCGGGCGCTGCGGGGGATGGCGCTGCGCTGGAGGCTTGTGCGACGAGGCGCTCGCGCTGCTTGTCGGTCAGCGCGAGGGAGTCGTCGCGGAGTTCGGTGAGGAGGAAGTCGCAGAAGGCTTTGGTTTCATCGGCCTTCTGTTTGTCATTGGGATTTTCAAGCAGCTTCGCCTCGAGCTGCTGGCGTTCTTCGGTGCTGGCTTCATCCAGCGCCCAGGCGGTGATTTGTTCCGGTTTCATGTCAAAAAAAGGGGTGAAGAGGTTTAAGCGATGGCGTGTTTCAGTTTCACCGCCTGCGGCGCGTCGTGGTCCTTCCACTTGGTCTTCAGGGCGGCGACGCCGTGGTGGATGAGGTAGCCGACGTTGCCGATGCTGGTCTGCATGGCGGCGCTGATCTGCTGGTAGTCGAGTCCGGCGATGAACTTCAGCCGCACGGCCTCGCGCTGTCGCACAGGCAGGGTTTCGATGAGTTCGCGCAGGGCGGTGGCGGTCTCCCGCTGCTCCATGGCGTCATTCGGCGCGGGAGAGGCGGAGGCTTCGAGATCGAGGGTTTCGGTTTCCATAACGACGAGGCGTTGATGTTTGCGGTGATGGTCCAGGGCACGGTTGCGGCACACGGTGAAGAGCCAGGGGGCGAGCCGCGCGTGATCGAGCGTGGCGAGGTGCTGACTGAGCTTCACAAACACGTCCTGCACGATGTCCCGCGCGTCTTCCAGATCCCCCGTGTAGCCATGCGCATAGCGGATGAGGGGCCGCTCGTAGCGCTGCAGGGTTTCCAGGAAAAGGTCGTGAGGTTCGCTCATGTGGGTGTGTTCGGCGGGCATCACGGCTGACATTCCTGCATCTTGGGGAATATTTTCGCAAAAGGCGAGATCTCTCATCGATGATACCTCCGTCATCGCCAGCAGCGTTGCAGTTCCAAGCACATCCAGCTCAAGGCCAGCAGGTCCTCTCGCAGGCCTCTCACACCGCTTTCAGAAAGAACCGGCGATCATCGCCATCGTGAAAGATCATCTCACGCCGGTTGCCCCGCGCCATGACATGGTAAAAAGCCCATGGATATTGCATGCGGAGACTGCGTGGTATTAAGCCAATGGAAGACCGTTTCGTCAGGGCGTGTCAAGCATTGTGTCAAGAGTTGCACCCTGACCCGAATGGCACTGAGTTAAGCTCATCTTAGGATGCGTTAGCGAGGTCATCTTGAGGGCTGTAGAGGTGGCGAGGTTCGTCCCAAACATGCCTTAACTCAGTGCCATTCCACCCTGACCCCTTTTTCCTGGCCCTTTCTTGCTACTCATGCCGGGCATCTTATTTGTTACTCGTTGAGGAAAGAAGAGTTCTTAGAAAGTCGTACCATTTTTCCATTCTCATACCACTCCGTATCTCCTTGACCGTGCGGAGGGTAAAAAATAGACGTAGGACCATGCCTAATTTCACGTCCAGAAGCATCACGATAGAAGTGAACTATTAAGGCACAACGCCCACGCTTTTCAGCTTTAGATTCCAGTTTTCTAAAATTGGTCAGGCCGCCGTGGGACTCCTTTCTGCTGGCAGTGCATGAATAAAGAGTGGAAATAACTATCAATAAAATTGGTATCGTTTTCATGAAAATGACGAGGCAACTTTTTGACAACTATTCGCCACGAAGTTGTCTTCGATTGTTTTTAATTCTCCTTGAAGCACTGCTTCTCTATCAACTGCGTCCCAACATTCTTGGACTTGTGTACCTTTAAAGTCTCCAAAGTGCGCTTGGGAGTCAAATAAATTGTTTTCCGCAACTGCTCTGTTTTTTAGATATCACTCAATTTTGTTACTGCTTCGAGCGGGGGGAAATGGGGTCAGTGTGGAATGGCACTGAGTTAAGGGCCGTTTGGGATCAAAATCGGAGCCTTTACCCGTCCTAAAACAGGCTTAATTCAGTGCCATTCGGGTCAGTGTGCAACTCTTGACAAATCAACCTCAACCATCCGCCACATCACGCTCCTGTAAAAAAACCTTCAACGCCTTCGGCAACAGGCCCTGCACTTTGTTTCGATCCTGCCGCCGCAACTGCTGGCTCACATTCGCCGCACTCTTCATGAACAGTCGTTCAGCGATCCATTCTTGCGAGGCCACCGTACGCCTCCACAGCAGCCCGGCCAGAGCCACCTTGCGAATGTCCGAGCCTTTCAATCCGCTCAGCTCATCCGTACGCAATCCCGCAGCAGCCAGGCCGGCCTTCAAGCAGCGTTCCGCCTCATCCAGGCTGTGCGCCTTGGTTTGCGGTGCGTGCTCGTACCCACGCGACTTCGGCGGTTTCGTGCCCTTCAGCATCGACGCCACCCATCGTTGTAAGAGTGCCGCAAAGTCCTGCCCACCCCAGTACCAGCCGCGTCTCAGGTGGCTGCAGCGTGCATCCGCGCCTTCCGGCAGCGGTGGAACCCCACACTTTTTCATCGCTTCTTTGACGGCACGCTCATCCAGCCGCTCCACCATGCGCCGACGGCCAGCCACGGTGTCCGCCAGATCAAACGCCTTCAGCCCGGCTTCCGCCGCCAGCCATTTGGCACGTCGTTTGGGCGGCAGCGCATACCCTCCTGCCATGCTGCTCCAGGGGTAATCCACGACGCTCTGCCCTTGGCGCGGCTGCACCAGCCGGGCGCGCACCGGGTTGAGATGAATGTAATCCATCAGCGTCTGGTAGTGATAGCGGTCCACACCCTCCACCACCACCGCCTTGTAGCGATCCCCAAACACCCGGCCCCACGCGCGATGCCGCACGTTGTAGCGGCGTGTATAAGTGTTTTGCAGCCACGACATCCCCGCCACCAGATTCGGCTCCGGCGTCTCGATGAAGAGATGGTAGTGATTGCCCATGAGCACCCAGGCATGCACCCGCCAGCCGGTCCTCTCGCAGGCCTCGCCCACCGCTTTCAGAAAGAACCGGCGATCATCGTCATCGTGAAAGATCATCTCACGCCGGTTGCCCCGCGCCATGACATGGTAAAACGCCCCTGGATATTGAATGCGGATACTGCGTGGCATTAAGCCAATGGAATACCGTTTCGGTCAGAGCGTGTCAAGCATTGTGTCAAGAGTTGCACCCTGACCCCATTTTCTGCTGACCCCATTTTCTGACCTTGGATAGAGGCTCGTTTTCAATGGCGCATGGTCTGGGATCATTGCGACATCCGCTTCCAGCTCCAATGGAACTGCGGCATGAAGCCGGGCACACTGGCATCACGTGCGCGGAAGTCTCAATACACAATCACAAACCGCTCCCCCTCCGCATATGCCGCACTGAATCCCCACACCGGCACTCCGTCCTTCATCCCGCGCTCCATCGTCGGCTTGCCACCAGCATCCAGCACCACCCAGCCAAGCTGCCCTCCCTTCTGCCACCCGGTGCCCACGCTCCACGTCACAAGTGTCTCACCCCGCCCATTCACCGCCAGCGCCGGGTGCCTCGCCTTGTCCTCGGAGACAGCCAGCGCCGCAGACCTCTCATCCAGCAGTGCGGTGTACACCTTGCCCTCCGCCTCCCACGCCGCCCGCGTTTTTGATCCGGCGGCGATCACACTGGCACTGCTCATCGGGCACGCGTTGATGGCCCAGGGCCCGACATTCCGATGCTGAAACGTCGCCCCGCCATCCTTGGAACTCATCAGCGTGATGTCCCGTTGCGCCATGCTGCGTGCCGCACGGTACAGCGTCAGCAGTTCCCCCGTCGGGCTCACAAAAGTTTTCAGTGAGCAGCACGCGCACACCCCCGGATCATCCCCGTTCGCAATCCGCGGCTTGGAAAACGTGCCGCCATTGTCAGCCGACTTCAGCACAAACACCCGCCGGTTGATCTCGCCCGGCGCGGCACCCGCTGGCGCGCCATGCCAGACCACGAAGACCTCCCCTGGGGCACTCGCGGCCACGGAGGCCCCGCCATCCAGCGCCTGCGTCCCCGCCCGCAGATCGCGCTGCTTTTCAAACGTGGCACCATGGTTCAATGAGCGTGTATAAAGCAGCGGCGCAGGCTGGTCTTTGCCACCCGCGCCGTTCCACACCACGTGCAGCGAGTCGTCCCTTCCCACCGCGATTTGCGCCCCCCGAATGGTCCCGGCAGCAATGGCCGTGGCAGGGGTGCTGTTCACAGTGCGCGGCGTGCTCCAGGCTGAATCACCGGCCTTTTTCGTAACGTAGCGAATGTCGCACCCTCGCGGATCGCCTTTTAAATAGACAAGGTGCAGGGCTCCATCACGGGTCGTGACCACCTGCGGCTGCACTCCCCCCTCGGGGACGCGTTCAAACCGAACCTCCTCCGTCCCATAGGCGAATACCGGCAGCAGGAGGAGCAGGAGGCGGGCGATGCTTTTTTTCATGGCTGAGTCAGGCGAGTCGCAAGGAATAACGGTCGCGACGACTTCCAAGCTTCACGCGAGCACCATAAATTTCGCTTAGATTGCGGCTGTTCAGTACTTCTGCCTTCGTCACAGACGCATGCACCTGACCATCCTACAGCAGCAGACAGTGGGGAAATGGGGTCAGGGGAAATGGGGTCAGGGTGCAACTCTTGACAAATCAACATTCAGGGGAATGGCGCACCATTGGGACAGCAGGTTCCAAGTCCAGGTTGAAGTCCTTGCCGGGCGGCAGCACAACACTTCCCCTGCCCCAGGCACAGTTTCCTGCACCAAGGAGCATGAGCACCATCAAACCAAGTTGGAGGATCCACCGCATTAGGGTGCCCTTTATACCAACACAAAGTGGCGGAAGGAAGAACGTTTTTCGCTCCATGCGTCCGTCATCCTCCCCTCTCCGCGTCAGCAGAGGGGTTGAGCGAAGCGACACCCCCTCGTCTCCCCTGACATGGCAATGCCCAGTATGTCCCTCCGGGGAGAGGCGGGGTGAGGGGGCACCCAATACTCGCCAGGAAAACGCTTCGCCTAGTGCCCGCCTTCCCACGGTCGTACGGGCAATCCTGCCCGTATTGAGCGGGTTCATTCTGGCCGATCTTGCCCTGCCCTACTTCAGCTTCGCAGCGATCTCGCTGAAGGCTTTTGAGGATGCGGACTTCTCGACGTCTTCGAGGGCGATGGGGTGGCCTTCGTCGCCGCATTCGCGGACGTGCATCTCGATGGGGATCTGGCCGAGGAGGGGGACGCCGAGGCGCTTGGCCTCGTGCTCGCCGCCGCCTTGGCCGAAGATGTGGTATACCACTCCGTCGCTCGGGCAGAGGAAGTAGCTCATGTTTTCGATGATGCCGAGGATGGGCACATTGACCTTCTGAAACATGCCCACGGCCTTGCGTGCATCAATGAGCGCGACTTCCTGCGGTGTGGTGACGATGACGGCACCGTCGAGCGAGACGGTCTGCACGATGGTGAGCTGGATGTCGCCGGTGCCGGGCGGGAGATCGAGCACGAGCACGTCCAGATTATCCCACGCGACCTGCCGCAGGAACTGCTGGGTGTAGCGTGTGGCGATGGGGCCGCGCACGATGACGGGGGAGCTGTCTTCGAGGAGGAAGCCCATGGAGATGAGCTGCACGCCGTATTTTTCAATGGGGACGATCTGCTGCTCGTCGTTCTGGTAGGGGCGCTCTTCGGTGCCAAACATGTGCGGGATGCTGGGGCCGTACAGATCGCAGTCGCACAGGCCCACGCGCAGGCCGCTCTGGCTCATGGCGATGGCGAGATTGGAGGCGACGGTGCTCTTGCCGACGCCGCCTTTGCCGGAGGCGATGGCGATGACTTTTTTCACGCCGGGGATGCTGGACTTGCCGAGTTTTTCAGACGCGGTGACGCCGGCTCCGGGCGGGTCTTTGATGTCAAAATTGAGCTTCACTTCGCCGATGCCGGCCACCTTGTTGAGCACGTCCATGGCCTGCTCATGGATGAGGCGCGGGATGTTGGGATCACGCGTGGCCACGGAGATGTCGATGGTGACATTGGAGCCTTCCATTTGAATGCCCTTGACGAGGCCAAACGAGATGATGTCGCGGCTGAAACCAGGGTAGCGGACGTTGCCAAGGGCGGTGCGGATGTCTTGTTCGGTGGGCATGGGAGTTGGGATACGTCTTCACCTAGCCCGCTGACGCAGCTTTGCAAACAAAGGCCTGTAGGCGGAAAGTGAAAAGAGCGGAGGGAGCGCAGTGGCTCCTGGTGGCAAGGGAAACGATGTTCCGGATATTTTCCCGCAGATTCAGGCAACCCACAGATTAGCTCAGAAAAAACCTGCGGGTTCCCTGAATCTGCGGGAGAAATCTGAGAACTTATGGCGGACATGCCGCACCGCTTTGCGCAGCACAAAAAAACGCCGCCCCTGCCGCAATCCTTGTAGAAAAGAGGTGTCCACCTTGGAATGGATTTTCCCATGCGATGAGGCTGCGCTGGATGGGCAGGGTGACAGGGAGCACATCGAACGATCTCCCGCGCCCCTTCAGGGCGCGACCTTCGGTGAGATGGGCTCGTCATGCATGACCCAGGGCTGGCTGCGCTGCGCCCTGGGCTGAGTCCGGCGGCCCTTCAGGCCGCGATTCCAGAACCTCCCGGGAAGAGGCGTGTG
>NZ_JAQSEA010000037.1 GCF_029946185.1 Prosthecobacter sp. | reverse complement strand
CGTCAGCTCGGTCTGACCTAAAGGGAGCTTGAGACTGAACTGGCCCTCAGCATCGGGGTAAGCTGGAATCGCATTCTTTTCGCCATCTGGCACAAGGATCGTTGCTGTGGAAACACCTTTGCCACCCTGCTCAGTGAGCTGTCCGGTGACGCTGCCCAGCTTGACGCCTTTGACGGAGCGCACTTCACCCACGGCCTGCGCGGGGGAGGTGCCGACGGCGAAGAAGCGGGAGATGGCGACTTCCTGCTGTGGCTTGAGTTCGATGGTGTCCCCCAGTTTCTCGATGCCGGTGAGGTTGAGCGTGCCGACTGCGTAGCCGCATTTGTGGGCCGGATTGATGGCATCCGTCCAGAAAATGCCGTCCGTGGTTGTGCCGGTGGATTCAAAGCGGGTGAAGTCGGACTTGGTGAAGGTCTTCTGCGGCTTGTCGGTCTCGTTGCGCAGGGTGGTGGTGATGAAGATGCCCTGCACGCCGTCTTTGACGCGGTATTCATGCCTCTTATAAACGCCGCCATTCTTCGCGGCTGTGGTGACGGATTCCACGGCGGCTTCGCTCTTTTCCTTGGAGGTGAGGATTTTGACATAGCTCACGGGGCCGTGACCACAGGGGGCGTAGATCACGAGCTGGTCGTTGTTGGCACCGCGCAGGGTGAAATCGTAGAGGCAGCCGGGGGTGACGCCGTCCGGGCCGTAGAAGGTGCTCATGTTCGCTCTGCGGTTGGGGGAGTCCTGCGAGATGACGGCCTCCACTTTGTCGCTGCGGAGAACAAAGTCGCCCATGATGCCGTCTGCCTCCTTGCCCTGGGGTAGTTCTGTTTCGCGGCCGAGCGCGGCTTCAAAAACTTCGGCGGCAGGCAGGGAGCTTGCGATGAGGAGGGAGAGCAGGAGGGCTGACTTCATGGCGGGTGAGGTAAGCTTTAACAAACGAAGGGAGCAGCAGCATCTTGTGATTGGAAACAATTTAGTTATTCTCCCGATGTGCCTCCAACTTCCAAGCGCCTCCTCTGGCTCGATCTATTCCGTGGTCTCGCCGTGCTGGGCATGGTCTGGACGCACTCGGTGCATACCTTTCTCAGCGCACCGCTGCACAAGACGGCGTGGTATCATGAGCTGGACTACTACCACGGCCTGATCGCGCCTGCGTTCTTCTGGATCGCCGGATTTGTGCGCGCGCACATCACGGCGGCCGCGCCGAAGCCTGCGCTGCCCGCCTTGAAACGGCTGCTGATGGTGCTGCTGATCGCCTACCTGATGTACGTTCCCTGGAATGATCTGCTCCATGCGCAGGCATGGCGTGCCGCGTGCACCGTGAACGTGCTCCACTGCCTCGCCATCAGCGGCATGCTGATGCTGCTGGCGGAGCGGGCGGGCCGCTGGCGTCATGCGGTGGTCGCTGTGCTGCTGGTCCTGTTTGTGGGTCTGGAAAAATCGGCGGAAAGCTGGCGCACGGGGGTGCTGTTCATTGATCAGTATTTCAATCGCAATCAGGGCTCGCTGTTTGCGCTGTTTCCTTGGGTGGGCTTTGGCCTCGCTGGGTTTCTGACGCGCGGGCTTTGGAACGGGCAGGTGGAGCGCAAGGCTGCGCTGGTCTTTGTGTTGGGGGCGTTGCTGGCCTTTGTGCAGCCGTATTCGCCATGGCCGGGTGGCCCGCCTGAGTTTTTTCTGGAACGCCTTGGCTGGGTGCTGATGTCCGCCGTGCTGGTGGCCTGTGTGGCGGATCGCCTCCGTGCTGGCACGGGCTGGCTGCGACTGGCGGGGCGGGAGTCGCTGTTGCTATACGTCGCGCACTTGCTGCTGATTTATGCGGTGCCGCTGCCGAGGCAGACACTGCAGCAACTCATTGGCATGACCCAGCCTCTGGGTGGGGTATTCTTGATCTTCGCGGGCCTGTTTGTCGTTTCGCTGGGACTGGGGTGGGTGAATGAGCGGCGTAAAGCGAGAAAGGAGTCATGAGCTTTAGCTCGTTCTGGATTCTGGGTGTGTCGAGTGCGCTCCCCAGAATGAGCTAAAGCTCAAGAGTACTTTGGCAAGACTGAGGCCTCATCGCCCGTAATCTGCACCGCTCATGATTTCCTGCCGCCATGCTCTTGCATTCCTCCTGCTGACCTCCTCACTCGTTGCGGAGGAGGCGAAGGTGCACCCTGCGCAGGCGATGGGGCTGCTGAAGACCCAGTGCCTCGGCTGCCATAATGCGGAGAAGAAGAAAGGCGGACTGTCGCTGGAGACGCGTGAGCTGACTCTGAAGGGCGGCGAGAATGGCACGGCCATGGTCGCCGGGGATGCGGACCACAGCGCGCTGATCAAGGTGCTGAATGATCCGGGCGACGCGCACATGCCGCCGAAAAAGCAGATGCCGGAAAAGCAGGTCAATCTGCTCAAAGCCTGGGTGAATGCAGGTGCACCGTGGGATGACGCAGCGCTGAAAAAATTCGGCGAACTGACCGCTGCGGATAAGCTGGCGGTGCTGCCTGCGGGCCAAACACCTGCGGCGGCGATGGTGCTGAGCGCGGATGGCAAACGCCTGGCGGTTGGTTATGGCAATCGAGTGCTGATTCGCGATGTGACTGCAAAGGGGGCGCCGGTGATGGCAACGATTGAGGGGCATAAGGATGTCGTGCAGTCGCTGGCATGGAGTGCGGACGGCTCGCTACTCGCGGCGGGTGGCTATCGGACGGTGCTGGTGTGGAAAACACAGTCATGGGAAGTCGCGCATACTTTGACTGCGCCGCTGGAGGGGCGGGTGACGGGGCTCGTTTTTCTGCCGGACAATGGCACTCTGATTCTTGCAGACGGAGCCACGAGTTTGAAGGGCATGCTGCATCGCTGGAAGCTTGGCGAGCCGAAGCCGTCTCAGACTGTCGAGGCGCATGCGGACAATGTGCTGAGTCTTGTTTTGAGCCGCGACTGCAAACAGATCGCCACGGGCGGCGCTGACAATCAGGCCAAGGTGTGGGATGCGGCCACGCTGAAGGAGATCGCCAAGATTGAGGGGCATGTGGGGCACATTGTCGCGCTGGGCTTCAGCACGGATGGTAAATGGCTCGCCACCGGCAGCGCGGACAAGGATCTGAAAGTCTGGGATATCGCCAGCAAGGAGATGCTCATGCTGCTGGGAGACAAATCCACGCCGGTGAACGCGCTGCTGTGGTCGCCGGATTCCACCAGCCTCACTTACTTCACCGACAACGGCCACGTACATGGCGTTACGGAATTGAAAACCCATGACGGTGTGCGCCTCGCCTTCACCTCGGGCAAGGATAAAAAAATCGGCAGCCTCGAAGCGGTGCCGAACGCTGTCGTGATGTCGGCCGATGGCAAAAATATCTTCGCCGCCACGGATGCCGGCGATGTCTTCCTGCTCGATGAAAAGCAGCAGCTCACCAAGCTCGCCGGACCTGCGCCAGCGCCTGCCACGCCGCATCCGCAGGCGCTGTCTTTCACTCAGGATATCCTGCCCGTGCTCAGCAAGGCGGGGTGCAATCTGGGCAGTTGCCATGCGAAGTCGTCGGGACAGGCGGGCTTCAAGCTCTCCATCTTTGCTTACGATCCGAGGGGCGACTACATGGAGTTGGTGAAGGACTCGCGCGGACGCCGTGTGTTTCCCGCTTTGCCGGAAGACAGCCTGCTGCTGCAAAAGTCCACCGTGCGCGTGCAGCATGAAGGCGGGCAGCGTTTTGAGCCTGACTCCGAGTCGGCAAAGACCATCGCTGAGTGGATTCGCCAAGGCATGCCGTATGAGACGCCCGCCCAGCCTGCGCTCACGGGCATCGAAGTGTTGCCGACGGAAAAGACTTACCGCAAAAACGACGCCGGAATTTTGAAGGTAACCGCGAAATACAGCAATGGCAGCACGCGCGATGTGACGGGCCTTACCGACTACATTTCCTCCGAAAAAGCCATCGCCGTCGTGGACGAGGACGGGCACATGAAGACCACGAATGAAAGCGGCGAGACCGTCATCGTGGCACGCTACATGGGGCAGGTTGCCATCTCGCGCGTTGCGGTGCCTGCAGACAAACTTCTGCCACCTGCAAGCTATGCCAAGCTGACCGTGCGCAATGAGATCGACAAGCTCGTGTATGCGCGTCTGCAGAAGCTCGGGCATCTGCCCAGCAGCGACTGCACGGATGCGGAGTTCCTGCGCCGTAGCACGCTGGATGCCATCGGCATGCTGCCCACCGTGGCGGAAGCCCGCGCCTTTGCCGCGAACAACGATCCCAAGAAGTACGAGCAGTGGGTCGATGCGCTGCTGCAGCGCCCCGAGTGGGCCGACCACTGGGCCATCAAATGGGGCGACCTCCTTCGTCCCAATCCCTCACGCGTCGGCGTGAAGCCGGTCTATCTGCTGGATCAGTGGATCCGCCAGAGCTTCCGCGAGAACATGCCCTGGGACCGCTTGGTGCGCGAACTCATCACCGCTCAGGGCAACACGCATCAGTACGGTCCCGTGGCCATCTGGCGTGACAAACGCGACCCCATTGATGCCGCGACGTTTGTGGGGCAGATATTCCTGGGTGTGCGCCTTGAATGTGCGAAGTGCCATCATCACCCGACGGAGAAATGGGACCAGACGGACTACTACCAGCTTGCTGCGTTTTTCACGCAGATGAAGCGCAAAGGGCAGGGGATCTCTGCACCCATCAGCGGTGAGCCGGAGCAGATGTGGTTCACGCCGGGCGCTGCGGGCATCGAGCATCCCGTCACCAAGGCCAAGCTCAAACCGCGCCCGCCTGCCGACAAGGAAATCACCATTGCAGACACGCAGGATCCCCGCGCCGTGCTGGCCGGTTGGATGACCGACACGCACAATCCTTACTTTGCGCCTGCCTTCGTGAACCGCGTGTGGTCCAGCTTCATGGGCCGTGGCATCGTCGATCCCGTGGATGACTTTCGCGCCTCGAACCCGCCCACCAATGAGCC
This sequence comes from Prosthecobacter sp., assembly GCF_029946185.1. Classification (GTDB taxonomy): domain Bacteria; phylum Verrucomicrobiota; class Verrucomicrobiia; order Verrucomicrobiales; family Verrucomicrobiaceae; genus Prosthecobacter. The sequence goes on along the minus strand of NZ_JAQSEA010000037.1, from coordinate 2,422 downwards.
GTTGCTCGACTGGCTGGCGCAGGATTTCGTAAAAAACGGCTACGATATGAAGCATCTCATGCGCACCATCATGCTGTCGCAGACTTATCGCCTCAGCAGTCTGCCGAACGAGACGAACGTCGCTGATTTGAAAAACTACAGCCGCAGCTACCGCCGCCGTTTGCCTGCGGAAACGTTGATGGACGCCGTCGGAGCTGTCACGGGCACCTATTTCAATTTAACCGGTCTGCCCGGCCATTCACTGGCGAAACAGACGTGGAATCACAAGCTTGCGAGCGAGTTCCTGGACGCCTTTGGCCGCCCCAATGCCAGCTCCGAATGTCCGTGCGAACGCGATGCCAAGCCGAGTGTGGTGCAGGCGCTGCACATGATGAACTCGACCACCTTGCAGGAAAAACTCAGCACCCAAGGAGGCTGGGCCAACGAACTGGCCAAGAGCAGCCTCAAGCCGGCGCAGATCGTGGAAGAAATCTATCTGGCCTGCTACTCACGCCTGCCCACCTCGGAAGAAGCCGCGATTGCCGGCAAGGCGTTGGATGTGGACACCGCAAACCGCCAGGTGGCGATTGAAGACGTGCTGTGGAGCCTGCTAAATTCGGCGGAGTTTGTGTTTAATCACTGAGGCAGCCCAAAGTACTCCTGAGCTTTAGCTCATTCTGGGAGGTGACGAGCGCTCCCAGCGCGAGCTAAAGCAACTCACGAGTACTTTCTCTTATTTCGCAAGAATGTCTTTAGACCCGCGTAATTTGAAAGTCCTTCATCCACTACGAATGTCTCGTCTTACACATAACTGCGCCGGTCACATGCGGCGTGATTTTTTGAAACTCGGTCTTACTGCTGCGGGCGGTGGCTTGGGTTTTACGGATCTGCTGCGTGCGCGGGCCATGGCAGCGCAGGCTCCGCAGCCATCGATTGCACGTCCGGTGAACTGCATTCTGGTGTGGCTGGATGGCGGCCCCTCTCATTACGAGATGTTTGATCCGAAGCCGGATGCACCAAGCGAGATTCGCGGCCAATTCGGCACCATCCGGACCAGCGTTCCTGGTGTTCACTTTTCTGAATGCGTGCCTCATCTGGCGAAGGCTGCGGACAAGTTCAGCGTGGTGCGCAGCATTACGCACAAGGATCCGAATCACGGCGGTGGCAATCACTACATGATGACGGGCGCGCCAACCCCTGTGCCAGTGGGTTGCGGTGCCTTCGTGACTTTTCATCCGTCCTTCGGCAGCGTGGTGAGCTACAAGCGTGGCGTGAAAAACGGCCTGCCCGCCTACATGTCGATGCCAAGCATCACCCGTAGCGGCGGCCCCAATTTCCTCGGTGCTGAGCATGCGCCATTCGTCGCTGGAGGCGACCCAAACGCGAAGGGCTTCAAGGTGCGCGATGTGGTGCTGCCTTCCGAGATCACCGATGCACGCGGCCTTGCACGTCGTGACCTGCGGCATTCGCTGGATCGCATGAAGCGTCTGAATGATGCCGTGGCGGAAGATCCAGCCGTGAGCTTTGACACCTTCTACGGACAGGCGGTGGATTTGATCGCCTCGAAGCCCGCGCAGGAAGCTTTTGATATTTCGCTCGAAGACGACAAGACGCGCGATCTTTACGGTCGCAACGATCTGGGGCAGCGCATGCTGCTGGCGCGTCGGTTGGTGGAAGTCGGGGTGCCCTTTGTCACCGTGAACTACGGCGGCTGGGATCACCATCGTGACCTCTTCAAGACCTGCAAAGGTGAGTTCATGCAGAAGTTTGACCAAGGCATGGCCGGACTGATTACTGATCTTGACCGTCGCGGGCTGCTGGAAAGCACGCTGATCGTTGCCCTCGGGGAATTTGGCCGTACGCCGAAGATCAACAAGGACTCAGGCCGTGACCATTGGCCGGGCGCGATGAACATCCTCTTCGCAGGCGCGGGCGTCCCACGCGGCGGCATCGTGGGTGCCACCGATCCCAAGGGCTACTACGCCAGCGATAACATCTACTCCCCGGAAGACTTTGCCGTGACGCTGTACAACAAGCTCGGTATTGATCCGCATCAGGTGCTCAACACCGGCAGCGGACGTCCCGTCCAGTTGATCAACGGCGGCAGGCCCATCCGTGAGCTCTTTGCGTGATGCCAGGAGGAATGACGAAGGGAGAATGTCGAATGACGAACCGTGCGCAGCGCATGAATGGCCGGAGTGCTCTGGCGTTTTTCAGTCTGTATTCAGCGCTCGCCACTTCGGTTCTTGCGGAACCGCCGGCGTTTAATGGTCTCTTTCCTGCGGGTGGGCAGATCGGCAGCCGGGTCGAGACGCTGGTGAACGGCAAGGGCTTGGAGAAGGAGACGTTTTTGGCTTGGAGCAGCGATCCTCATGTCGTGGTGCTGGGCGGTGACAAGCCGATGAAGTTCTTTCTGAACATTGCCAAGGATGCTGTGCCCGGT
>NZ_JAQSEA010000036.1 GCF_029946185.1 Prosthecobacter sp. | reverse complement strand
GCGGTAATAGACCGGCGAGTAGCCCGGCAGCAGGCGGCTGCCATAGGCGGCGTCTTTGTTGAAGCTGAAGTGGTTCCAGAGGAAGTTCTGGTTCAGCACCAGCCGGTCTGAAGGGGTGGCGAGATTGCGCAGCAGGTCCGCGTTCAGCGCGAACTCCACGCCCTGATGAATGGTGCTGCCCGCATTGACCGTGGTCGTCGGAGTGAGCACAGGGGATCCCAGGCCCAGAAGCTCGCGCTCCACCCACGCATAGTAGTAGCTGAAGTCCCAGCTCACGCGCCCGCGCTGGCCGCGCGTGCCGATTTCCAAGGTGGTGGCGGTCTGTGGCTTCAATGACAGCAGGCCCGTGCCTGCGGGGGTGGCTTCGCCGAGGGTCGGCGGCTCAAAGCTGCGGCTCGCATTGAAGTAGATCTGCGTCTTGGGGTCCACCTCATACAGCAGGCCCAGCTTGGGGCTGAAGCCCCAGGATTCGATGCGGTCGCTGTTGTTGACGAGGTTGGGCAGGCCGGTGAACTGGCCGGGCGGATTCACGCCAGCGAAGGTCTGCAACTCATTCAGTTCACGCGAGGCATAGGCCACCTGCGCACCGGCAAACAGCGAGAGCTTGTCCGTGAGCATCAGCTTGTCCTGGAAGTAGAAGTTGAAGTTCGTGGCCTGCAGGCGGTAGGCCGCCACCTGTGCGCCGCGTGCGCCGCCGATGTTGAAGAAGCGGTTGTCGTTCGTGCCACCATACATGAAGCCCGTGCCCACGGTGAGGGTGTTGTCATGCCCCAGCAGCCTGCCCTTGTGCTCATAGCGCAGGTCAAAGCCGAGATCATTGCTGAGCTGGTCGATGACCTGGAAGATCGGATGATTCAGATCTTTCCATGACCAGAAGGCGGACAGCGTCAGGGTGTTGTCCCCGTCGCTGTAGGTCAGCTTGTCCGCCAGACGGAAGAGCCGGTAGTTGCGCAGCTGGTAGCCAGCACCACCGGCCACGGTCGGGCGGAAGGAACCCGGCGCGGGCTGCTGCGGATTGTTCTGCATCTGCGCCTTGGTCAGGTTTCCGGGGAGCTGCGATTTGCTGTCCACATAGGTGATGTAGAAGCGGTTCTCCAGGTTCGGGCTGATCTTGGTGCCGATGTTGGCAAAGACGCGCAAGCTCTCCTGCTGACTCCAGTCGCGGAAGCCGTCCGAGTGGGCGGCGGTGATGCTCACATACACATCCGTCTTGCCGCTCACAAAGCCGGAGGAAATCTGCCCGCGGTAGGTGTTGAAGCTGCCGAATTCCACCCGTGCCTGGGCGGCTGGCGCGGTGTAGCCCGTGTTGGAGATGAAGTTGATCGCTCCCCCGAGTGTGGCCGAGCCGTACTGCAGCGCGTTCGCCCCACGAAAGACCTCGATGTAGTTCGCCGTCAGCGGCTCGATGGCCTGCATGTCAAAGCCGCCATCCGCCAGATTCAGGGGCATGCCGTCCTGCATCAGCCAGAGGCCACGACCATGAAAGGTGCGCTGCAGGCCGGAGCCACGGATGGAGATGCGCGACTCCTCCGCGCCGAAGCGTGACTGCACCAGCACGCCGGGGGAGAAGTCCAGCGCGTCCTTCAGCGTGGCAGCGCGGCCACGCTTGTAGAATTCCGCATCCACCAAGCCGGCACCGCCGGGCGTGGACGTGGCGATCTGTTCCTGGCGAAGTTCCAGGCTCGGAACCGTGAGTGAAGGCGAATCTTTCTTCGCCGTGATGACGACTTCAGAGAGGTCAGTCGTCGTGGGTTGGGTCGGGGGGGCGGATTGCGCAAACGCACCGCTGGTCAGAGAGAGTAAAAAGAAAAACGAAAAGGGTTTCATGAAAATGAGATGTCGAAAAGGCAGCCGCGTGGCGGCATGCGCATGGGGAGAGGCCGGACTTCCAAGTCCGGTGTGTGGCGGAGAAGAGCGGTTTTGGAAAACCGCTCTACAAGTTCAAACCAGCCCGCGTCGTGGCGGTGGTGGCTCCGGCGTCCCGTTTCGATGGACCAGTGCTTCGTCCAGCGGTGCGAAGAACATTCTTTCCGCCGCTGGAGGGACCAGCGCCCCGTGGTTCACGAGCACCGCATTCAGGGTTTTCCCGCTGTCATCTCCGCGAGAGCTATTCTTCTGGCTGGAGTCCTGAGTCCCCTCCTGCACCTTCTTGCACAGTTTGCAGGCATGCTGCCCGTCAAAGGTCTTCTCCACGGCTTCGATCACCGACCCCTCACTTGCGAAGTCGATAAACATCTGCGTCCAGGCGATGCCTTGCAGCAGCGCCCATTGCAGCCCCAGTGCCAGGCACAGCCCCAGCACCAGCCCACGCTGCGCGTGGCGCAGCCAGGGGCGTGGAGGTGCAGAGGCAGTGGAGAACATGGGTGGAGACTATTGAAGCGGCTTTGGCTCTATCAAGGCCCGCGTGGGACTATTTTCCTTGGACCAGCTTCAGGCTGCGAATGTCAAACATCTTGGCATCGTCTCCGAGGGCCTTGACGGCGTCTTCGCGTGTGATCTTCGCGTTGGCCGCGATGATTTCGAGCTTGGGCAGCCCGCCTTTTTCGTTGCGGGTGATTTTGACACTCTGCACGTCGGGGAGCTTCTTCATCGCGGCTTCCACCTTGTTCGTGCAGTGGATGCACATGATGCCGGCGACTTCGCCTTGATAGACGAATTGAACCGGCTCGCCGGCGGTGCACGATGATGTGGAGATGAAGAGAAGACTGAGAAGGAGTGTGAAGAGGTGTTTCATAGAATGGGATAGGGATGGGTGATTATTCGGCGGGGTTGTCGAGCAGGCGCTGCACGTCACGATCAAGTTTTTCGATCATGACCGTGGCGATCTCGGGTTGAGGGTGGAAGACGGAGTAGTAGCCGCGCACGCGGCCCTGGCGGTCGATGAGGACGAGGCGCAGGTCATGTTCATAGAGGTCGAGCGGATTGAGACGCTTCTCCTCCGGGATGACGGCTGGAGCCTGCAATTGCAGCTCATCGGTCATGTAGTCCCAGATGCGCTGCTGCTCGCCGGTCACGAACCACCACGGATCTTCGGCTCTGGCGCCCACGCCTTCAGCGTAGGCCTTGAGGAAGTCTGAGGTGTCGCGCTCCGGTGCCAGCGCGAGGGAGACCAGATGGAAATCCGGTCGCTTGCGGTAGGCGGTGTTGAGCTTCTGCATCTGCGCCACCACGGCCGCGCATCCATGCGGACACACGGTGTAAAGGCAGGCCATGACGGTGACCTTCCCGCGCACGGCGGAAAGTTTCACCGTCTGGCCGCTGCGCTCGGTGACGTCAAGGTCACCGTGAATCTGTGCGACGATGGGCAGCGGTGCCTGCGGGAGCGCCTGCCTGGCATAATGCCCCAGCACCAGCACGCCCGCGAGGGCCATGCCGATGCCAAGCCCCATGCGCACCCAGGAGCCGGTGCTGACGCGATGTTCAGCCCCGGCGGCGGTGTAGCGAATGCTTGGAGAAGATGAGTCTGGCATGGCTTTATTCGGCAGGGATTTTAAGGATCTCAGCTTCGGTCCACATCGCGCTGCGGGCCTTTTCCGCTTCGCGGATGACGGCGACTTGCTCCGGCGTGACAGCCCCGGCTTGGTTGCCAAAACTGCTGCGCACGTAGGTCAGCACATCGGCGATCTGCGTGTCGCTGAGTGCTGCTCCCTGCGGTGGCATCAGCGGCGCAGGTGAGGCGAAGGGTTTGCCATTGAGCGTGATGGGTCCGGTGAAGCCATGCAGCACCATGCGGATGATGCGGTCCGGCTTTGAGGCCGCCACCCAGTCCGAGCTGGCCAGCGGTGGGAACATGCCCGGCAGGCCCTGCCCGGTGGGCTGATGGCATGCGAAGCAGACCTGCATGTAAACCGTTTGACCACGTGTGAGGGATTCGGCCGAAGGAGCCGAATCCTGAGCGTGAAGGAGAGAAGTGAAGGGCAGCGCCACAGCGGCTGCGAGGAGATGTTTGGAAAAAAGAGACATAAAAAGAGGAAGGATGAGAGGGACGCACGAACGGAAGACCACAGGCCATGAGCGTCCCAGAAGGGCATGGCGGTGCGGGTGGGGTGGTTGCAGACATGCAGCACGGCACAAGCCTGTGAGTTCAGGCGGTGGGTTGTCTGCGCTGCTCAGGAAGGATGGCATGATCCTTGTGCAGACATCATTCCCGCGCAGAGTCGGATCGGCGGCTTTTTAACAAGCCGGTCGGTCAATCAAACCAGCCCGCGTCGTGGCGGTGGTGTCTCCGGCAGTTCGGTGCGTCGAACCAGCATCTCGTGCAGAGGCACGAATGAAATCGTCTTTCCTGCGGGAGGGATCAGTGTCGTGATCTCCACCAGCACGGCGATGATCTTTTGCGTGGACTGCCCCGTTTGCTGCGGCTGCTTGTGGTTGGCGTCGCGGCCTTCCTTTACCTTGTGGCAAAGCGCACAGCCATGCTGACCGTCGAAAGTCTTCTGCACCGCCTCGATCACCGCACCTTCACTGGCAAAGGAGATCAGCATCCCCGTCCACGCGATGCCTTGCAGCAGCGCCCAGTGCATGCCCAGAGACAAGCAGATCGCCCCCACGACCACCAGCCGCGCGATTCGCGGCAACAGCGATACATCAGGGCGTGAGGACATGCTGCAAGTATGCGGGCACCGCGCGCCGTGTCAACTGCGCGGCTTCTCAGCCAAGCCTTGTGCATGAACAAAGGGGAGTTCGAATGAATTCTCTCAAAGAACCGAAAGGTAGAAAAATTTCGCGGCCTGCAGATTCTGAAATTTTTCGGCCCTTCATCTTTAGACTTGTTCTCCAATAGCAATGGGGGACTTCAGGGACGTAGGTTGGGTGTGTTTGGCGCACGAACCACGCTTCAGCACGCGAACGCTTCTTCGCCAAACCGCCCGACTGCGAGGACGTGCGCAGGCTCAGGTGTTTGCAGCACGCTGATGGACGGGCGGGCTTGCGCCACACCCATCCTACGATCACGCATGAAGCGCCGAGCCTGAAGCACTATTCGGGAACATGTCTGCTCTGCCTTTCGACTCAGTCTCAGGAAAGCCGCCTCACCTCAAATTCTCAAACCACGCCAGCAGATCGAGAATCTGCTCCGCCTTGAGTGAGTTGAGCAAGCCGGCGGGCATGGGTGAAATCTCGGACACGCTCCGCTCCTTGATCATCGCCTTGGCGATTTCGGTTTTCTCCGGCGCGAGCGCATTTGGCTTCAGCACCACGCGCTCATCGTCCTCGCTCTCCAGGCTGCCGGTGATCGTTTTTCCATCACTCGTCTTCACCGTCACGTAGCGGAATTTTTCGTCGATGAACTTGGAAGGATTCAGGATGTGGTCCAGCAGATCGCGACGGTTGAAGCGTGCGGACACCTGCACGAGGTCTGGGCCAAACACTCCCGCTGGCAGCGTGGGATCGTTGCTCACTTTATGGCAAAACACGCACTGCGTACGAATGAGAGCGTCCTTCCCGCTGTCGCGGCTGCGCGTCTTCGCATCCATCTTCACCAGCAGGGGCGTCAGATCTTCCAGCGTCCAGTTCTTATACGAATGCCCCGGCAGCGCATGCGCGGACAGCACCATCATTTTCGCCGGTGAGATGACTGCCGCGAGCTGCGCGGCCTCCTCCGGTTTCAGCGCCGCTGCCAGCTCGCTGCGCGTGTCGCTGATCGCTTTGAAGAAGGTTGAGGCCCCGTTCATTTTCTCCGCCTTGTTCAGCGCCTCAAACACCACTCGCCGCTGCTCCAGCGTCCAGCCGTCCTTGAGGTAGCGCAGCATGAACGGGTAAAATAAGAGGTCTTCCGAAGTCGTCGCCGCCTTGAGCAGCGGCATCGTTTTCTCGATGACTGTGGGTGATTGCAGATAGACCAGCAGGCGGCAGAGTTCGCGGTTCATGAAGGCGTCGTCTTGGGGGAAACCTGACCACGCCATGAGCTGGTGCTTCATGGCATCATCCGGTGCACCGTGCCGTGAGATCACCACTGCGATCACCCGCAGAGCATCCAAAGTCGGTGCAGGCGATGCTTTCAAAGCGGCATCGAGAATGTCAGGCAGATCGCTGGATTCTCCGGAACGTGCCAGGGCCAGCAAACCGTTCAGGTCGTCAGAATGCAGCGCCTTCATGCGCCATTCGTTCACTGGCCGGCTTTCCAAGCGCATGCGAGCGGCGTGTTTCGACAAAGCAGCGCTTGTCGGCTTTTTCATGCTTGCTTCCTGCTGGGCGGGCGGGCGGGCTCCCTCATACGTCACGCGATAAAGCCCGCTTTGCGTGCCACGACCACCCGTGATGAACCACATGGCTCCGTCAGGGCCGATGCAGCCGTCCGTGACGTTCAGCGGCCTGCCTGCCACAAACGTTTCCTGCGTCATGGTGCTGCCGAAATGCACTGCGATGATGCGTCCGTAGCTCCAATCCAGGAGGTAGAGTGCGTCTTGATATTTCTGCGGGAACTCAGCTTTATAGCCAAAGTAAATTCCCGTCGGCGATGACAGCCCGATGTCGATCACGCTCGGCAGCGTGTCCGCATACCACGCTGGAAAACGCCCCGTGCCACGACGCCAGCCGTAATCACCGCCGGGGACAATCTGCAGCACTCGCGTGGGCATATACCATGGCGTGCCGACATCGCGCTCCATGTCGGCATCGAAGGTGAAGAGATCGCCACGACTGTTGAACGCAATATCGAGCGGATTGCGCAGCCCACCCGCGAGCAGCGTCACCTTGCTGCCATCCGGCTTCACGCGCAGGATGTGGCCGGCGGGGAGTTCGACGTTGCCGTCAAACATGCTGCTGTCCCACGGGTTCGGGATGAGCTGATCATTCGCGTAATTCTTCAGCGGCGAATCAGGATCGAGGTTCTTCGGCAGCAGCACGTTGTTGCCATGCGCCACATAGATGTCCCCATCGGGGCCGAGCTTGATGTGATTGCGGCCATGGCCCACGCCGCCTTCGGTGCGCATGAGTTCCTGGCGTTTTTCAAACGCCCCATCGCCATCGGCATCGGTCAGGCGGAAGAGCGTTTTCGAGTTGTTGGCATTCGCGAAGAGAGAGCCGTGTGCATACAGCAGGCCTCGGCACTCCAGCAGTTCATCGTCGAGGACTTCCACTTTCTGCTCCCCGCTGCCGCTGAGCGTAAGGCGCAGCAGACCTTTCTTCTCTTTGCCCAGCGTGATGCGTCCCTCGGGATCGAAGGCCATGGACACCCACGAGTCTTCACCGGGCTGCGCGGAGCGGATGAGTTCCGCTTTGAAACCCGCTGGCAGCGTCAGCGTGGCGGGATCGGTGGCCTGATTCTGCGCGCCGGGTTTGGCGAGCTGCCAGGAATTGTACGCGTCGAAGGTCTTCTTCAAATCGAAGGGATTCGCGGCCGGATCGGTATCGGTGGGGCCGCTCACCA
>NZ_JAQSEA010000035.1:4146-7422 GCF_029946185.1 Prosthecobacter sp. | reverse complement strand
TCGGACCTGTCCTTCGTAGCTCGACGCAGGAGAGCGAAGAAGGAAGCCCATGATCAGCGCGCAAGAACCAGCCCACTGAATGGAAATGAATTTTGCGAACCGCAATAAGGCCCGCTTGATCATGTAAGATTGCAGTCTCCCACCCGCATGCTCTACTGCGCGCATGAAACAACAGCGTGTCTTGATTCTCGGGGGTGGGTTTGCCGGTCTGGCTTGTGCCAAAGGATTTCCCGAAGATCGCTTTGCCGTCACTCTTGTTGACCGCTGGAATCATCATCTCTTCCAGCCGCTCCTCTATCAAGTGGCCACCGGAGGCCTGGCCATGACAGACATCGCACAGCCGCTGCGCGCCATTCTCTCCGACTACAAAAATGTCACCACCTTGATGGATGAAGTGCGCCACATTGATCTCGATGCCAGGCAAGTTCACCTCAAGGATCACGTGCTGGAGTACGACTACCTCGTCATCGCCCTCGGTGCCAAGACCGGCTACTTCGGCCATGACGAATGGGCCGCGCACTCGTTCGGCCTGAAGAGCCTGGATGATGCCATGAAAATCCGCAAGCAGGTGCTGCTCGCCTTTGAGCATGCGGAGTGCTCCCATGACCCGCAGGAAAGAGCGCGCCTTCTGACCATGGTCATCGTCGGCGGCGGTCCCACCGGAGTGGAGATGGCAGGCTCACTCGCAGAACTCGCGCAGCAGGTGCTCAAAGAAGACTTCCGGCGCATAGATCCCAGCCTCGCGAAAGTCCACCTCATCGAAGCCGGGCCCAAGCTGCTGGCGGCCTTCCCCGGCGGTCTCCCCGACTACGCCTGCAAGCACCTTGAGCACCTCGGTGTCACCGTCCATCTGAACACACCCGTCAAAGAAGTCGGCGCAGGCTACGTCATCACCGGCGATCACCGCATCGAGACCGACACCGTCATCTGGGCTGCCGGCGTGGAGGCCAGCGGGCTCACCCGCACCCTCGCAGGCGTGCCCTTGGACCGCGCAGGCCGCATCCAGGTCCAGCCAGACCTCAGCCTTCCCGGTCATCCCGAAGTCTTCGCAGCAGGAGATCTCGTCGCGCTCACAGACACGAAAGGCGTCCGCGTACCCGGCGTCAGTCCCGCCGCCATTCAGATGGGCCAGTTCATCTCCAAGACCATCCTCACAGAAGGCATGTCCGTCCCGCGCACAGCCTTCACCTATTTGGATAAAGGCACCATGGCCACCATCGGCCGCAGCGCCGCCGTCGTCAGCTTTGCCGGCATGCATTTACGCGGCATGCTCGCCTGGCTCATGTGGCTCTTCGTCCATCTGCTCTTCCTCATGGGCATGCGCAATCGCGCCATCGTCTTCCTCCACTGGGTCTGGTCCTACATCACCTGGCAGCGCGGCGCCCGCATCATTCAGCCTTGATCTAAGGAGCGCGGAATTGATTCCGCAGCCCTCCGCCGCAGCGCCAGACTCTTAATGAGGTTCGCGTAATAGGGTGGCACGTTTCATCCGAACGCACGCGCGTAGGTACGTACAAACGCATTCAATCCAGTCCACGTGGCGGGTATGAGGAGGTCATGCCACGCACGGCGTAAACTGGTCGGACTCACCCCAGAGCACACAGAGAAACGCAGAGTTCAGAAACTCCGGCCTCTGTGCTTCTCCGTGCCCTCTGTGGTAGATTTCTAAAACGGCAACCAACCCCAGATTGCCGCGCCTTCCTCACGAAACGCCCTCACTTCACCGCAAACGGCTTGCTATCCAGCACCTTCCCATCCTGCACCAAATCAACGCGATACTTCCCCGGCGGCAGGCCATCCTTCACCGTCAGCGAAGAGTCGATCTCATCATCCACCCCCGCCTCCACATCCGCCGTCGCCAGCACCTGCCCCTTCTCACCTTCCACTTCCAGCAGCCTCCACACCAGTTGCACACCCTTCACCAGCGCCGCCTCCTTCAGCTTCCACCGCGCATGCAGTTCGGTGTCGTCCGTCGTGAAATACTTCACCTCTTTCCCTGCCTCGCCCTTGCCATCATCACGAAACAACTGCGATGAATCAATCGTGAGCTTCGTTGCCCCGGCCATCGGCGCGCCCGCCTTCACCGTAAACTTCTCGCGCACCACTTCCTGCCCGTCGATCTGCAGTGACACCTCATGCGTGCCCGCAGGCCAGCCACCGGCCGGGATGAAGTCAAAATGAAAGGGCACCTTCTCCTTGTTCTCCTTCAGCGTGAAGCTCCGCGTGCCCGCATCATCCACCTTGCCATTCACCAGCCACGTCGCTTCCAGCCATGAGGCAAGGCCCAGGTCGGCGGTGCCTGCGAGGAAGACCTTGTCCATGCCATCAAACTCATGCGTTTCATTCACCGGCTTGTGGTCCTCGTCCGCGCCTTTGGCCAGCGCCGCTTTCAGCAGCTTGCTCGGTGTGGCCCCCTTCGGCGGCGCGATGCGGAAGGGGAACTCGCCCAGCGGCTTGCCACCCAAAGTCACCTTCGTCCGGTAGCAGGCACCCACCGGCAGCGCTTGCTTGGGTTGGATGTCAAAGCCCACAAAAGTGTCCTCCCCGAAGGAGAAAATGACACCTTCGTTCACCGTGGCCACATCCACCTCCGCCTCGGCGATCTGATCGTCACGAAACATGAACTCCGCCCTCACCACACCCGCCTTCGGCCTGCCCTTCAGTTGGATCGAAAGAAACACCGGTTCACCCTGGTTGAAAAACTCCGCCACATCCTTCGGCGACTGATCCTCCTTAAACCCATGGCAGTAAGTCGCCTTCTTCAAATCCCCCTCCGCCGCCCGCGTCATCACAGGCGCACAGGTCAGATTCAAACCCAGCACACACAAAGGAATCAAGGAAAGCTTCATGCCGCGCATCCAACCACAGGCCCGCGCAAGCGCAAGACCCATGGCGGCGTTTGTTGAGCCGCCGCGAAGCATGGCCCCGTTCCCCCGGCGCGCGGAATTGATTCCGCAGCACTCCGCCGAAGCGCCAGACTCTTCATGCGCATCATACCCTTAATGCCGAGCATCCTCTTCTGCCGCAGGCAACGTGGGCGGCAAGCTGCTTGTAGAACTCTACAAAAACTCATTTCCAGCGCAAACCGGCGCAGCTCTGAACTCTACGGCGCGCGGAATTGATTCCGCAGCACTCCGCCAGCACCCAGACCTCCGCCTTTGCCTTCACCTCCGCCTCCGCCTCCGCCTCCGCCTCCGCCTCCGCCTCCGCCTCCGCCTCCGCCTTCGCCTTCGCCTTCGCCTTCGCCTCCGCCTCCGCCTCCGCCAGCACCCACAC
>NZ_JAQSEA010000035.1:0-4046 GCF_029946185.1 Prosthecobacter sp. | reverse complement strand
CTTCACCTTCACCTTCACCTTCACCTTCACCTTCACCTTCACCTTCACCTTCACCTTCACCCCAGCCTCTTTCCCCAGGAAGCACGAAACAAGCGCAAAGGCGCAAGACAGCATCAAACACCCGCCCTCTCTCACATGGGCGCATCCCTCTGCAGTCGCTTGCCCAGGCTCACCACCTCATCGACAGCAAAACCCAGCGACTCATAGAAAGCGATCACCTCCGCGTTCGTCTTCCGCACCTGCAAATTGATCTTCGGGCAGCCCGCCTCACGCAGCAGCCTCTCCGCATGCTCCATCATCTGCCGTGCCAGACTCTGCCGCCGCTGATCCGGATGCACCGCCAGGTAGTTGATCCACCCCCGGTGCCCTTCATACCCCGCCATGCACGACGCCACGACCACACCCTCCACCTCACCCACCAAAAACCACTCCGGATTCACCCGCAGCTTCCGCGCAATATCCGCCACCGGATCATTCTGCGGCACCACCAGCCCGCAAACCTCCCACAGCGCAATGACCGCTTCTTCATCAGCAGGCTGAAAGGGACGGATCTGCATCTGGGTGTTATCTGGCCCTTCCAGCGCAAATGTCCGGCAAAATCTCAGTGTAAATAATATACAACAATAATGTTGCGCAACAGTTTTGTTGTGGATTATATGATCAGCATATGATCCAGGGCAATACTCCCGTCCCCACCGCCGATTTCTACGTCGGATCCGTCCTTGCGCCGGAGGATCTAAAATTTCGAGGCCCTTTCATCTCCGATCTTTGGGAGGCCCTCCAGAGCCATCATGTGCTGCTCAAAGCCCCCCGCCGCTGTGGTAAGACCAGTGTCATGGAGCACCTCCGGCACTTTCCCCAGCACGGCTATTCGGTTATTTACCAGAACGTCCAAGACCTATCCCACCCGGCGGACTTTCTGCTCGCGATTCTGGACAACTTCCGCGACGCCCATCCCGATCTTTTCCATTCGTTGGTCAATGGCTGGAAAAGTGTGACCGCCTGGCTGCCGAAGGCTGAGGTGCTCGATTTCGGCGAGTTCAAAATGAAGTTCAGGGAACACGAACAGGACTACCGGGAACACTGGCGGCAGCACGGCGAGGCACTATTCGCACAACTTCGATCGCTAAATCGGCCGATATTGATCATCGTCGATGAATTGCCCGACATGCTGCTGAACCTGCGACAGGAAGATCCCAAACTTTTGCGCGACTTCTTGTCGTGGTTCCGTGATAAACGCTGTGACCCGGCACCCAAACGCGACTCCGTGCGCTGGTTGCTCGGCGGATCGATCAATATTTCCTCCACACTAGACGCTATGTCGTTGCTTGATCGCATCAACGATCTCGAAGACATGCCCCTGCCAGAACTTACCCCGTTGCAGATCGAGTCCTTCGTTACCGACATGTTCGATGAGCGGCGGGTCACCTATGAAAAGGAAGTTCCAGTGCGCCTGCGAGAGTTGCTTGGTCGCCCAATTCCACTTTTTCTACAGATGCTCACCCTGAATCTTTACCGTTCTTGGCGTCTGCAACCGCGCAAACTTAAGGTCGCCGATGTGGAGGCTGAGTTTGCCCTCTTCATTACCAGCACCGCAGCGCAGGACAAACTGCAGCATTACTACACCCGGCTGGCTAAATACTACAAAGAGCCTGCCCTTAGTCAGGCTCATGCTGTTCTCAATCATCTCTGCTTGGCGGATGAATCTGGGGCCAGTCGCGGAACACTCACAAATCTGGTCGATAGCCTTGTGCCGGGAGGGAAGTTGCTGCCTACTCACGAACGGAAGCGTCTTTTCCTTCAGCTCATGCGTGATCTGGAAAACGACTTCTACGTCACCGAGCAGCAACCGGATCGCTACGGCTTCGCCAGTGGTATCATGAAAGCATGGCGGAGAAAACATTATGCCTGAGTCAGCCTCATCTCACATCGGTTTTTATCGCAGCGGCCTCACCTCGCCGGAGCATCGCCGTTTCGTCACCGTGGGCCGGGATCACTTGATCCAGGACACGCTGGAGTCACTGCGGAAAAATGCCGGCCGCAGCACCAAGCATCACGCCCTTTTCATCGGCCTGCGCGGCATGGGCAAGACGCATCTCTTATCACGCATTGAGGATGAGATTGCCGCAGACACCACCCTGGCTGCGCACTACCACGTCGTGCGTTTTCCCGAGGAAAGCCTGCGCACCCTCTCCTTTGCCGACTTCCTGCTCGGCATGGTGGAAATCCTTGCCGCGACATGCCCGGCAGAAACGGCGTGGCAGACCCTGCTCGAACGACTCCGGGGTGAAGAGGATGACATCAAAGTCGTCGATACCCTCGTGCCCGCCATTCGCAGGTCGAATGAAGAGCACAAGCGCACCCTCATCATCATGCTGGAAAACATGGGCGAGGTCTTCACACGCCAGATGAAAAACCCGCGCGAGGTGGCGGCGCTGCGGAAGTTTCTCATGGAGTCGAAGAACCACTGCCTTTTGCTCGGCACCGCCACCATGAGCTTCGAGGGACTCACCAGCGTGGACGAGCCTTTCTACGACTTCTTCGACATCCAGCACCTGGACCACCTCAGCGAGGAAGACAGCACCGCACTCGTCCGCCGCACCCTCGAATGGGAAAAGCGCGACGATCTCCTCGCGCAATGGGACACACTCTACCCACGCCTCATCGCCCTCTATCGCATGACCGGCGGCAGTCCACGCCTCACCGTCATGCTCGCCTCCCTCATCGCACGAGATTCAGTGATCGAAGTGCGTGACCAGTTTCGCAAGCTGCTGGATCACATCACGCCCTTCTTTCAGGATCGCCTGAATACTATAGCCCCTCAGGAGCGTGCCCTGCTGGAGACCATGGCCACCATGCGTGACATGGACAAAACCCCCGCCAGCATCGCCGCGCGGATGCGGAAAAAAGTCACGCACATCTCCACACTGCTGAAGCGCCTCACCGAACTGCGGTTGCTGCGCTCCACCATCCATCCCGACGACAAACGGGTGCGCCGTTATGACATCAGCGAAGGCTTCTTCGACCTCTGGCTCTACATGAATGTCTCCCGTGGCGCACGCGACCGCTTGCCCTTCCTGCTCGACTTCTTCGCCAGCTTTTACCCCAGCTATTTGGAGCGCGAAAAAAAGCGCGCCGAGTTGTTCACCCACTCGTCCACACCCGAAAAGCAAAGCAACTGCCTCCTCGCCCTCGATACCCTCAGCGAAGTCGGCCTCCCTCCCGAACGAGCACGCGCCAAGCTTTTCCTCGCTTCCGCCTACGCCAAAACCGGCCATGCAGAAGACGCCAGCCAACTCCTAAGCGAAGCCATCGCCCAACCCATTGACCGCATGGGCTCTTGGATCGTCCGCAGCGCCGCCGCAACGCCCTATCCCGACTACCTCACCGAAATCCAAGAACTCATCACCCTCTGGGACGAGCACCGCACCGGCAACCTCGAAGGCTTCGTCCGCCTGATGTGCGAAATGGGCGATACGTTCGAGCCACATGCGTACTCGCTGGCAAAACTCCAATTCCTGGAGGTGCATCTTGAGGAGGTGCCTGCCGGAAAAGAGCGCACGCGCCTTCGGCTACAGCTTGGCAGTTTACATCAAGGCTTGGCTCATTGGCAAACGGCCGAGGTGCATCTTAGGTATGCCTTATTAGAGTGTGAATCTGAAAGTGATCACCTACTGTTATCGACTGCTCTCAACAACCTCGCGCATTTGCTCTATGTCACCAATCGTCTTGAAGAGGCGGAGGAGCCAATGCGGCGCGCTTTGAAGCTGGCTGAAGCCAGCTATGGTCCAGATCATCCCACGGTGGCAATTCACCTCAACAACCTCGCGCAGTTGCTTCAGGCCACCAATCGTCTTGAAGAGGTGGAGGAGCCGATGCGGCGTGCCTTGAAGATTGATGAAGCCAGCTATGGTCCAGATCATCCCACGGTGGCAATCCGCCTTAACAACCTCGCTCTTTTGCTCCAGGACACCAATCGTCTTGAAGAGGCGGAGGAGCCGATGCGGCGTGCCTTGAAGATTGATGAAGCCAGCTATGGTCCAGAT
>NZ_JAQSEA010000034.1 GCF_029946185.1 Prosthecobacter sp. | reverse complement strand
GTGCCGTTTTTGCGCAAAAAAGGCGCGATCGACTAGGCGCTTGCTGAGTCAGCAGGATGTTGGGCAAGGGAATGGCCGGAGATTTGAACCGCAGAGAATGAACGGTCGCAGAGATTTTCCAGAATGGGTTTAGAGCCCATCTGCGGTTTAGTTATTCGTGAGGTGGCAGAGATTCAATCGCTTGTTTTCTCAGGCGTTTTCCGGGAGGGCTTGGCGAGAGTGATCAGGCTGACTTGTGCTTGGATGTCATGGTCCAGGCTAAAGCTTCGGAGGCTGTGGAAGGAGCCATGATGGCGATAACATGGGGTGACGAGTGATACCATGTTGTGTTGTAACCGGGTGTGGAATGGCCGGAGATTTGCGTGGTGAAGATTTGGAGACCGGAGATTTGAACCACGGAATACACAGAATACACGGAAGGGGGATCTGACTTGAGTTTGGTGCGAAAAGGGGGCGCTGTTTTTTAGCAATGGAATGGTGGGCAATGGAATGGCCGGAGATTTGAACCGCAGAGAATGAACGGTCGCAGAGATTTTCCAGAATGGGTTTAGAGCCCATCTGCGATTTAGTTATTCGGGAGGTGCCGAGGTGGCAGAGATGCTGGCATCTTTGGGCTATCATCCGCAGCCTTTCAGGGCTGGTGTGTGGCGGGACGAAGCGACGAAAGAGCGCGTATAAGACCCTTGGTTAGCGCCATGGATGCAGACGCTTTTTCAACTGTGCGTGGTATAAGACTTGCCAAAAAGGAGGCTCCAAGATTGAATGGCGCTCTCAGCCACGTATCAGCAAATCTATCATGACGACCTTCCGACTTTACCTAACCCTTGGCCTGTTTTTTTCCTCGGCTCTGGCTCAGCAGCCTGAGGTGGATTTGAGCAGCCTGTCAGCGGAAGATCAGGCGGTCGCGAAAGGGTTGAGATTCAAAGCCGTGGATGCGGCACCTGAGGACACCCGCACTGCGACCTTCATCAAGGGCAGGCTGCCTGTCATTAACACCGGGCCCCAACCTGCTGTGGTCGGCAAGCTGAATGTCGAGGTGCGCATGCTGTTTCGCACCCCGAGTAAAGAGTGGAGCGTGATGAAATGCCGCATCGATTTTGTCGTCAACAGCAAAGGATTCTCGGAGATTTATCTTAGTTTTGGGGAGCTCAATAAGGATATTGAAAGAATCACCGGAGACAAACACTCCAAGGTGGAGGATTCCATCACTGTCATCCGCTATGCCGGGGTGAAGGTCTTTGAAAGCGAACCTTCCAAAGCCACCCGCTTCCCGGTGGAATGGTGGCTGCAAGAGGGGAAGCTGACGCAGCGGGCTGCTGCGGCCGAACCTGCGAAAATAAATGACACCTCCAAGGGTGAGCTCAAAATGCTCCGAGTGGCCACGGAGCGCGCGCTGCGTGGCCAAGTCTGGAAAGACTATGAGCAGGGCGTCGCGGCACTCAATGCCCGGTATGTGGCAGCCATCGACAAAGCGATGAAAAACTCCCAGTCTCAAGGCCTGCTGGATGAGTCCCTGGCGCTGCGCGATGAGAAGGATACCGTCGCGAAGACTGGCCGTGCCGCCAGCGCGCCGGTGCAGGTCGAGGCGCCCGCCCTTGCGGCTCTGCGGGCCACGTATGACAGTGCTTTGGCAAACCTGAAGACGGCGCGCGCGCAGGCGTCTCTTCCCGTCATGCAGGATTACAATCAGAAAGCGGAGCAGCTCATTGCGCGCCTGATCAAAGATGGAAAGCTCGATGAGGCCAAGTCTGCCCGCGATGCGAAGGATGTGCCGCTGATTGCGGAGGAGTGAGGCGTGGGGGCGCTGCTTGCTGAGGCCGATTTTTACGCGGCTATCAGGTGCTGCGGTGCGGGGAGCGCGAGGGGGCGGGAGCTGATGTGGCTCACATTCATGCTGAGATCCAACCCCTTGGGCTGGCGTCCGGTGAGGCGGCAGAAGTCGTGATAGCTGAGCACCTCAAAGGTGCGGTCCAGATGCTCGACGACCACGGTCATGCTTTCCACCCAGTCGCCGGAATTGAGGTAATGGACGTCGTCGATCATCTTGTCTGCGGGTGTGTGGATGTGACCGCAGATGATGCCGTGGCAGTTTTTCCAACGCGCGAGCTTTTGCAACTGCTCCTCATAGCGGCCGACAAAGCTGACGGCACCTTTGACCTTCATCTTCACCCAGCGGCTGAGTGAGAAGGCCTCCTTGTTGCGCCAGCGCAGCCATGCGTTGTAGGCGCGATTGATGCGCAGGAGGAGATCGTAGCCCACGGCACCGACTTTCGCGAGCCAGACGTGGTTCGTGGTCACATGGTCAAAGCCGTCGCCATGGACGACGAGATAGCGACCATGCGGGGACTCATGAATGTGCTCGTCAACCAAGGAAAGACCGGCGAGCTTGAAGGGAAGGAATTTTTCCAGGATGTCATCGTGGTTTCCGCGCAGGTAGATGACTTCGGTGCTCTCCTTTTCCATCTTCTTGAGAACGGTGCGAACAAAGTGGGTGTGCTCCTGCGTCCAGCGCCCCGAGCTTTTCAGCGCCCAGACGTCAATGATGTCGCCATTGAGGACGAGCTTCTCGCAGGCGCAGTGGCGGATCAAATGCGCCGCCTGCACGGCCTTGGAGTCCGCCATGCCGAGGTGGACATCCGACATGAAGAGAGTCTTGATGCGGAGTTTGGTTTTCATGGGTGTGGGAGCAAGGTGCTGATTTTTTCACAGCATGCCGAGAGCGGAGGTCTGTGAATAGTAACGACCTTGTCACCAGAGATGGCCTGTCACTGGCAGGGATGAAACAGGCCGAGTGAAACCTTTTCGACACGCGGCCGGCCCTTGTGCCACGGCTTCACCACTTGGGCATTTTCGTCGCGTGCAGGGTGCGGTCAATCTCATGCCGCTGATGTTCTTCAACTGTCGGTACATGCTCCGGTGGCGGGGCGGGGTCGCATGCTCTCCACGCGAACAACAGACCGATCACAAACAACGACACTGCGATGATGGGCCCGCCGTGATGGCGGATGAAGCGCGTCTGCCTGCGCCATTGCAGGAAGCTGTGGAGATCGTTGTGGCGTGGCTTGAACATGCTCCTCTTTGCGCTGCGGCGGATGGGGGTTCAATGGAGAACGCGTCACAGAAATGTTACCCAATTGTGCGGGGGGAGGAACTCAGGCTGGGAGGATGCTGTGCGCGAGACACCTGCCGTGGCTCAGCATAGCATCGGTGTCTTCACCTGAAGTACACGGCCCATCAGCAGTTCTGCCAGTGGCACCTTGCCAGCGCAGAAGTCCCAGCCCAGGCCTAACGCGGCGATCTGGCTGGGGGAGACATTGGCGCGGTTCAGTTCCACGGTGCGATCCACATCAAAGCACCCTGCCTGCACATACGCCGCCGCATCTCCCGGAGAAAACCCCGCCTGCAGCCACTGGCGTGCGGCAACTTCAGTGCCTCCGATTGCGATGGCCATTTCGGCGACTTTGTGGGGGCTCGGACTCATACCGACTTGGATGCCACCGTATTAATAACTGTTCAAATAAGCAGTTATTTAAAAAATAGAGTAATAACAATTAGTTGGATTTACCACAAAATAACGTCTGGCTGGAGATCCGGCTGGGCGCTTTTTTAATCTCGGCTCAGGTTATCAGACGCTGCCCTCACAGCACTGATAGCTGGTGGGCAGGTTTTATACCATGATGTGTTGAAAACGGGTTTATTTTCTCGTGTTGAGAATCTTTACGGGGAGAGCGTGATGAGATGGCGGAGCCTAGGTGGGGCGGGGCTGGTTGCAGACGCTGCTGGTGGGCTTGGGATGCGGCGGAGCGCTGGCTTTGCTTCCCGGAATTGTCTGCCATACCCAGGGTCGCCTCGCTGAGGCTCGGCTGACCCTGGGCTATGTTACGCAGCCCCTTCAGGGCTGGTGTGTGGCGGAGCGAGGCGAGGAAAGAGCGCAAAAAGGCCCTTACTACGCGCCATGGATTCAGACCCGTTTTCAACTGTGCGTGGTTTTATTCGGGTGCAATGATCACTTCATGAGCGGCTGCTTTAGCCACTGATGAGCAGTCGCGATGCGAACCCCGTAAACGCAGAGCCTGAGCCCGCAGTTTGGCGAGGCGTAACGACGCTGGATGACTGAGGAGTGTGAGGCACCTGTGGGCTTTGTGACGAAGCTCTACCCCACGGTGTAGGCTGAATGATTTCATGGGACACCGGCTGACGATTGCGAGTGTGGATCTGGGCCTGCGCAGGCAGTGCATTCATGAGCGGCTGCTGGAAATTGTGAGCCAGTCTGTCGGGGATTCTGGGCTGGGCGAGGGGTGAGATGAGGACCGTTTCAAACGCGGGCGGCTGGTGCGACTTCTGCGATGATCTTGGGATGGAGGAAATGTGTGAGGACAGGCATCCACGGGCTGCGGCAAATGCGAAATATAGCATCAGTGGATAGGTGGCTTTTGACAAGGTCTGAGCCTTGCCGGATAAATTGAACTGACCTTGACCATGCCTCTTCCTAACTCCGCTGACTCCGCCGCCCTTGGCGCAGGGGCTATTGCCACGCATGAGCTGCAAATGATGGAGCAGGAACGGCTGCTGCAGGAGGCGCGGCGGCGGATGGAATCTGTGCTCGTGGCGACGGAGGTGGGGACGTGGGAGTATGACATCGTGGCGAACAGGGTCTGGGCCGATGCGAATCTGGCACGCATGTTTGGCGTGTCGGAGGAGGAGGCCGAGGGGGGCAGACTGGGGGCCTACCTGGCGGCGGTGCATCCAGAAGACATTGGTCAGTTGGAGGGATCGATCGGGGCGGCGCTTCGCAAGGGCAGCAAATTTGTGTCTGAATATCGGCTGCGCCAGCAGGACGGCACCTACCGGTCTGTGATCGCACGCGGCAAGGTGGAGCGTGATGAGCGCGGGAAGCCGCTGCGGATGCCGGGTGTGGTGGTGGATGTGACGGAGCGCGTGGAGGCGGAAAGCGACCGGCTGAAGCTGCAGACCGAGCTGGACCGCCAGAGGCGTACGATGGAGGCGATGCTGTCTTCGATCACGGACTTCGTTTACAGCTTCGATCACGATGGGCGCTTCATTTTCGTCAACAAGCCTTTGCTGGATCTCTGGGGCTTGGAATTGAAGGATGCGGTGGGGAAAAACTTCTTTGATCTGTACTACCCGGATGAGCTGGCGGGCACTCTGCAAAGGCAGATTCAGCAGGTGTTTGACACGCGTCTGCCGGTGACGGACCGAACGCCCTACACGAGCTCAGCTGGTGTGGTCGGCTTTTATGAGTACATCTTTTCCCCGGTCTTCTCGTCGGGCGGAGAGGTGGAGTCTGTCGCGGGATCAACGCGGGACGTGACGAGGGATCAAAATGCGCTGACGGTGCTGCAGCAGAACGAGGCGGTCTTTCGGCAACTGGCGGACTCGATGCCGCAGATTGTGTGGTCTGCGCTGCCAGATGGTGCTTTGGACTATTATAATCAGCGCTGGTTTGAGTTCATTGGTGCCAAGAGCGGCGACAAGGAGAAGGCGGAATGGAGCCTGCACATCCATGAGGAGGATCTGCCGAAGGTCGCGGTGCTTTGGACGGAGGCTCTGGCTGCGGGAACGCCGTACGCGGCGGAGTTTCGGGTGAGGCGGGCGGATGGGGAGTTTCGCTGGTTTCTGGTACGCGCGCTGCCGCTGCGTGATGCCGAGGGGGTGATCTCCCGCTGGTATGGGACCTGCACGGACATCCACGAACAGCGGGACCTGCAAGCCAGGCTGGAACGCAGTGAGGTGCTGTTTCGACAACTGGCGGATACGATGCCGCAACTGGCGTGGATGGCGCGGCCGGATGGCTGGATCTTCTGGTACAACCGACGCTGGTATGAGTATACGGGCACGACGCAGGAGGAGATGGAGGGATGGGGATGGCAGGAAGTGAATGATCCTGAGACGCTGCCCAGTGTGGTCAGCGAATGGCAGAAATGCATCGAAAACGGGCAGCCTTTTGACATGACCTTTCCGCTGCGTGGCGCGGATGGTGTGTTCCGGCCCTTCCTGAGTCGTGCGATGCCTCACCGGGATGCGACGGGGGCGATTGTGCTGTGGTTTGGCAGCAATACGGACGTGAGTGAGCAAAAGCGCCGCGATGAGGAGCGTACTGAACTGCTGGCGAGTGAACGGGCGGCGCGCACCCAGGCGGAGCACGCGAGCCGGATGAAGGACGAATTTCTCGCGACGCTGTCCCATGAGATCCGCTCGCCGCTGAATGCGATTTTTGGCTGGACTCAGATCCTGCGGGAGGAGGTGCCGGACGCGGAAACGCTGGCGACGGGGCTGGAGGTGATCGACCGCAATGTGCGGATGCAGACGCAGCTGATCGAGGATCTGCTGGACATGAGCCGGATCATCTCAGGGAAGCTGCGGCTGGATGTGCAGCAACTGCACCCGGCGACCTGCATCAAGGCGGCGATTGAAACGGTGATGCCTGCGGCGACGGCGAAGGACATCCGCGTGGAGCAGATTCTGGACCCGCAGGCCGGGCCGATGACGGGGGACCCTTCGCGGATGCAGCAGATTGTGTGGAACCTGCTGTCGAATGCGATCAAGTTTACGCCGAAGGGGGGCAAGGTGCTGGTGACGCTGCAAAGGGTCAACTCGCACCTGGAGCTGAGCGTGTGCGACAGTGGGGAGGGGATCAGCGCGGAGTTCCTGCCGCATGTGTTTGATCGCTTTCGTCAGGCGGATGCGGCGATGAACCGCAAGCATGGCGGGCTGGGCCTGGGGCTGGCGATTGTGAAGCAACTGGTGGAGCTGCATGGCGGCACCATTCGTGTGCACAGCGCTGGCGCTGGCAAAGGGGCCACCTTTACGGTGGATCTGCCTCTGCAGGCGGTGAGCATGACCTCAGAGGGCGTGGAGCGGATGCACCCGCAGAGCTCCAACGCTCACCCGCACTTCCGCAAGAACACGGACCTGCTGGGAATCAAGGTGCTGGTGGTGGATGATGAGGATGATGCGCGGGAACTGGTGAGGCGCATCCTGAGGGACTGCGAGGCGGAGGTTTCTGTGGCGGCGTCTGCGAGCGAGGCGCTGGACTTGATCCCCACGCTGCGGCCGGACTTGATCCTGAGCGACATTGGGATGCCGAACATGGATGGCTATGAATTTTTGCGGCGGCTGAGAAAGCTGGATGCCAGCCAGGGCGGGGAGACGGTGGCGGTGGCGCTGACGGCCTTTGCACGGGCGGAGGACCGCATCAAAGCGCTGCAGGTGGGCTTCCTTTCTCATGTGTCGAAGCCGGTGGAGCCGACGGAACTGGTCGCTACTATTTCAGCGGTTGCTCGTCAGTCGAGGCGGAGGTGAAGGGGGGAGAGTTTAAGGTTTAAGGTTTCAAGTTTAAGGTTTCAAGTTGGGGGGGATGGGACGTGGCGGGGCGTGTTGGGAGCAGAGGTATTCTCTTGATCCCTCTGCGTTTTTTCACTCACGGATGAATTATAGCGATTCGCAAAACTCATTTCCGGAATGGTGGGGAGGCATTCGGGAATG
>NZ_JAQSEA010000033.1 GCF_029946185.1 Prosthecobacter sp. | reverse complement strand
ACCGTGGTCGACTTCAAGCAGCGCCTCTCAAGCTCACCGGAAGGCACGCAGGCGCAGCAGGTCGGCAGCGCGCGCTGGATCACGGTGATTTACGGAGTCATCGTCGTGGCACTGGCCTTTGGGGTGTCATTCATGCCGGGAAATCTGGTCGAATCCGTGAACACCGTCATCGGCCTCATTGGCGGGCCGTTGCTGGGGCTGTTCTTTCTGGGCATGTTCACGCAGCGGGCCACCACGCGCGGGGCGCTTCTGGGCAGCCTGGTGGGCTTCCTCACGCTGCTGGGCATCTTCATGTATCAAAACGGTGCTTTCACCGCAGTGAAGCCGCCCATGCTCGTCTCCTTCATCTGGTTCAGCTTTCTGGGCTCGCTGATCACCATGGTCGTCGGCCTGCTTACCTCCGGCCGATCTGCCCCGTCGTCAGCCCGCCATCAATGATGATGGTCTCGCCGGTGATGTAGCTGGCTGCGCTGGAGCAAAGAAACACCGCCGCGCCCGCCACGTCTTCGGGATCACCCAGGCGCTGGAGCAGGATTTTCTTCTCGTAGTGCTCCACCATGCCGCAGTCGCTGGAGTGGTGAAGTCCGGCTGTGAGTGGTGTCTTGATCAGGCCGGGTGCCACGCCGTTCACGCGGATGCCATGATCTGCCAAAGAGACGGCCAGAGACTTCGTCAGCATGACCAGCGCGCCCTTGCTGGCATCATACGCGGCAGAGTCCGCCTCTGCCTGAAAGCCGTTGGTGGAAGAGGTAATGACAATGCAGCCGCCCCGTTTCTCAGCCACCAGCCGCTTGGCAAAAGCCTGCGTCGCAAAAAACACCGACGCCATGTTGAGATTCACCGTCTTGTCCCAGCGCTCCCGCGTCATCTCCAGAAACGGCACATCGAAAAAACTGCCTGCGTTGCAAATGAGGGTGTCCAGACCGGGCTCCAGAGCAAAGGCAGCCTCCACCAGACTCGCGGGCGCAGAGGGGGCGGACAGGTCAAAGGGTACGTAGGAGGCCCATGCAGGGAAATCTGCGGGGCGTTCGGTAAGCCCATGGCACACCACGCGTGCGCCGGACTCATGGAGCCCGTTTGCCAGCGCCAGCCCAATGCCCTGCGATGATCCCGTCACCAATGCGGCCCGACCTTCAAGAGAGAATGCTTTCATCATGCAGCTTCAAATAATCACGGATGTTTGCGTTCGCAATACGATCCACCATTTCTGTGCCGCCAGCCGTCAGAGCCTCCACCTCGGCCTTGTAGGTGCTGATGAGGCGCACGACCTGCCCGTTGATCTCCGCCGCGTAGCTGTAAAAGGGTGAATCACTGCCCCACATGAACTTTTTCGGATACGCCGCAGCCAGATCGGCGATGACGCGGGCGGGATTGGTGTAGTCCGAGTCAAAGCGCCGCTCTTTCGGCGCGACATAGGGCAGCTCTTTCACCACGCCTTCGCAGTGGATGCAGTGCGCGGAGTTGTCGAACCAGGTGTTGGGCAGCGCCTGCACACGATCCAGGCATTCTTTGTCATAGCGGCAGGAGTGGGCGAGGCAGAAACGAACGTGCGGATTTTCTTCCGCGATGTCGAGGATGTCGCTCGCCTGCGCCCAGAGGTCGCTCTTGGCCACGCTGGAGTGAAATAGAAACGGCACATCCCACTCGGCGGCGAGCTCCACGAAGACCTTGCCGCGATCCCGCAGGTGCTTGACGTCGGCCTGGAGGATGGTGGTTTGCATCTTGATGCCATGAAACCGGTATTCGCCGCGCAGCTTGCGCAGTTCCTGGGCCTGCCCCGCCGTGTTACGCATGGGATCTGCCATCACAAACGGCAGCATGCGTTTTCCTTCTTCAGGAAAGAGCTCGTAGCATTCTTTCATCAGCCGCCGGTTTTCAAAGGCGTAGGGGATGTCCTGCAGACGCCCCTTCTCGTCCTTGATCTCGTTTTGCATGAAGACGGTGACGTCCAGCGCGAGATGGCTGACAAAGGGGAAGACGATCCAGCGGTCCACCCCGAGTGCGCGGCCTTCGTCGTGCATGGTCACGAGATGCTGGGCGTAGGGGAAGTCGCCGTGGAGGTAAAAGAGCAGGTCGGAGCCGACGTGGTTGTGGCAATCAATGATCATGGCAGTGGATTCAAACGAGTCGTGCAAAGCCTTGCTGTTGGGCGGGGGCGCTGTCCAGCGGAGTCTGGGCGACGATGGCGAGGGATTCATCCAGCGCGGCAAGCATGTCGTCGAGCATCGCCTCGGTGTGGGACCAGTTCGCATAGAGCTGGCTGGACATCAAAAAGCCGCGCTGCAGCATGTGGCGGATCATGAGCGGCTTGGCTGCGGGATTGGCAAACGCGAGCGATGGGGCGCAGGGCATGCCTCCTACTTTGACCTGCAAGTCGGGATGGCGTGCGGCGACTTCACGCAGGCCTGACTGCAAGCGCTCGCCGAGCTGCCACACCTGCTGCTGCACGCCCTCGCGCTGCATTTTACGGATGCAGGCCAGCGAGGCGGCGGTGCCCACGCCATCTGTCCAATAGCTGCTGGAGATGAAGCTGTTGTTGGCTGCATCCATGACCGAGTCCTTGCCAACGATAGCTCCGGCGGGATAGCCGTTGCTCATGGCCTTGGCATACACGGAGATGTCCGGCTCGATGCCCAGCCCAGGAGCGGCACCGGGAAAGCCGAAGCGCCAGCCGCTGGTCACTTCATCCAGCACATAGACGGCTCCGGCGGCATGGCAGGCGTCAATGACCTGCTGCATGTAGCCCTCGCGCGGGAGTTCGGAGCGCATGGGCTCCATGACGACTGCGGCGAGTTTGCCATCGAGCTTTTGCAGGGCCGCCTGGAAGGAAGCGGGATCATTGTAGCGGAAGGGCACAGCGGTACCGGCGAGTTCGCGCGGCACTCCGAGTGGTTGCAGGCCGGGGAGGAGATGGCCGTCGAGCGCGGCGTCATCGCTCAGGTTTGCCGCGAGATACCAATCGCTCCAACCATGGTAGCCGCAGAATGCGATGCCGCTTTTTCCGGTGGCGGCGCGTGCGATGCGCACCGCGAGACCGAGGGCCTCGCCACCGCCGCGTGCGTAGCGTACTTTGCCTGCCCAGGGGTGCAGATCGAGCAGGGCATCGGCCAGCTTGACCTCATCTGGCGAGGCCAGCGTGGCGTAGCTGCCGAGATTCACACGGCGCTTCACCGCTGCGTTCACTTCATCGTCCGCATGACCGAGCAGGATGGCTCCGACGCCGCCGGTGAAGTCGGTGTAGCGTTTGTCATCGAGATCCCAGATGTACGCGCCTTTCGCACGCGAGAAATAGGACGGCCAGGACTGCGGATCAAACAGGTGCGCCCGCTTGGAGAGCAGGCCGGTGCCGCAGGAGATTTTGGTCTTGGCTTCCTCCCAAAGCTGCGGGCCGGAAGGGACCGCCGGAGGGGGGCTGAGCAGGCGCAGCGCATTCTCGCGGAAGATGTCTTCCAAATCTCCCGGCGTCATGCCGGTGTCTTCGCATGCTTCGCGCAGGCAGAGCAGAGACTCGATGCCCACGGTGGTGTACTGACCAAAGATCGTCAGCTTCTCGCCGCTGATCTCAGGATGAATCCAGGTGAAGCCATTGCCCTGGGTGATGCAGGAGCCGCGCAGCTCGCTGACCATGTAGTCGCTGCCCCAGAGAACGCGGCGCGGGCCGAGAATCTCAATGGCTGCGCGGAAGGCACCCGCCTGCGTCACGGCTGAGGTGTCCACCACGACGTTGTCTAGATCCACCAGATGATGGAGTCCTTCGCGGGCGTGGCGGTAATTGAACGAACGCGCCACATGGGCCAAGACGAGCTTGCAGCGCGGGTAGCGTCTGCACAGACGCCGCAGCGCCTCCACATTGCGCGGATCGGTGATGCCATCCGCCAGCATGATATGCAGCACCATGATGCCATCGTGATCATGGCATACCTCCCACATCCATTCCGGTGCGAAAGATTCGATCTCCGCCTCCTTCGTGTCCGGCACATCGGCATACAAACGGTAGGGCTTGATGCCGACGAATACGCCGGTGCTCATCAGTCGCCGCACCTCGACCGGATCATCCGTGGGCGCGGCGAGAACCAGGGCGCGGGATTTTGTGCTCGCGTCCACCTGCGACTGCACCCACGCGTTTTCTCCCACGCGATCATTGCCAGCGCTCGGATAACCGTAGAAAAGTCCTTCCACCTTTCGTCCTGGCATCCACAGCCGCATCGCTGCCTGAAAGTCCTCCATGCCATAGCCGCGATCCGCATCGAGAAACACCGGGCGATTCCCCTGCGCGAAATGGCGCGTGTGAAATAAATGCGCATGCACATCAAAGACCTTGTCTGGCACAAAGCCGTCCAAAGCACGATGCAGAAGTTTGCGATCCGTATCGTTGAGTTCCGTGACTAGATTGAATGACATCTGATTTAGTCGTTAAGGTAGATGGTATAGACCTTGGCGGTGCTGCTGGCGGCGAAGTTCACCCGCAGCGCGATCTTCTTGCCAGCAGGCAGCGGCTTGGACCATGTGAGGGGCACACGCACGCCGTTGGTGGTGACTTTGACTTCGTAGCCGTCCAGCGGATGGTCCAAGTGGTCAAGGAGTTGCACGGTGAGCGGGGTCTCCGGGGTGATGCCGTCCACGTTCAGGAAGATCTCTTTGGCATTGAAGGCGTTGGTGATGAAGTGGCCTTCTTCTTCGGCGACCTTGCGTGAGAGCGAGCCGAAGCCATCGCGCCGGAGGGTGGCGAGACCGATGTCCATGTGCTCAAGATCTCCGCCGGTGTTCCAGTGGGAATACCAGATCATGGTCTTGTCCCCCTCATTCACAAAGGCATGCCCTTGAAGGATGGCGACGTCGTCCCACTCGCCCTCTTTACCGCGTGGGATGACGGTGAAACCGGGCACGGGCTCGCGGAAATGCACGCCGTCATTGCTGATCATCAGACCGAGATCGACCCGCACGCCGTAGTTCCAGCTCTGGCCCTTGGGGGGTGCCTGCTCTGCATCCTGCCACATGCCATGCAGGCCGACCATGACGTTGCTGCGATTCCACAGGCCTGCGCCCATGTGCATCTGCTGGCCTTTGACCGGCGGATCGGCAAGCTGTCCGGGACGGGCATAGGAGAAGGCTTTGGCTTTTGACCACGAGACGAAATCGGGAGAGCGATAGGCGAGCATGTCGCGCCCGATGTCGCTGCCATCGGGCCGCCATGACCAGGGGCTGAGAAGCTGGCCGGTGGCATAGTAGAAGTCGCCGAAGCGATAGAGGGAGCTCACTTCAAAGCGCTCGCCACCTGCATTGGCGGGGCGGTCGCCGACGCAGTTCCATTTCAAACCATCGGCACTCGTCGCGGTCACGAAAGAGCCCCAGCGTTTTTCATTGGGGCCGATTTTGCTGCGGCCACCTTTGACTTCTTCAAACGGCATGTGGGCGATGTAGGCGCACTTGTAGCGCTTCGCGGCGTCCGGTTCATCGGGCTCGTAGAGCACGGAGAGGAAATCATTCACGCGAGTCATGGAGTAGGGCTCGCCTTCGATGCGGCAGATGTTGTTCTTGGTATTGCCGTTGAACTCGACGAGGCCGAGATCGGGCTTGGTCCACGTGACGCCGTCCTTGCTTTCGGCATAGCACATGGGCCGCCACCAGCCGGGGGCCTGGCCTTTGGCAATCTTCGGTTCATGCATGCCGAGGTACCACATGCGAAAGGTGTCTCCCTGTTTGAGGACGGTGCCGTACAGGATGGCATGCCCGTAGTCCGGTGAACCTGGAGGCCCGCTGCGCAGGACGGGATTTTGCGGATGCTTCTGCGCCGTCTCCAACGTGAGCTTCATGTTGTGCTGCCAGGCGATGTTGTGATCGTCGAAGGCGAAGAAGACTTGCTCAGCCGCATGGAGCGGGAGCATCAGAACACTGAGGATGCAAAGGGTTAGCTTCATGGCCGAACAGTGAAGCCCAGCCCCAACGCTGCCAGTGCAAACCGCTGGTCCGATGGACGAACCAGTTGGGAGAAAGTACTGCCGAGCTTTAGCTCGCTCTGGGAGGCTCCGCGCTTTCCAGAACGAGCTGAAGCTCTGGAGTACTTTTTCAGAGAGTCCGGCGAAAGTACTATCGAGCTTTTGCTCGCTCTGGGAGAGCTCCGCGCTTTCCAGAACGAGCTAAAGCTCGACAGTACTTTTTCCAGAACGAACCGCTGGCGCACTACTCGACGCTCATGTCGCCGAACTGCACGCACCAGTTCCATAAGGGATAGGACTGGCCGGCACGGGTGCCGTAGGTGGAGTCGGCGAAGGTGTGCGCGGAGCGCTCGGGATCTGAGTCGCGCAGGTTGCCGTAGCTGAAGGAACGCTGAACGACGATTTCCTGTCCTGTGACGAAAGGCACGTTGTTGCGCAGTTCACCCGGATCGTAGCGCAGCACGGTGACGCCGTTTTCTTCATGGGTTCCCCGAATGGCGACGCGGGTGGTCTGCCCTGAAAGGCTGGTGACGAAGAAGGCCCCTTCTGCGAGCAGCGGTTTCAGTTGCTCGATGAAGCTGCTCTTGAGCACCAGTTCTTCCGTGTGCTCCGGCCCGCTGCGCAGCGCGGCAATAGTGCCCAGGGCCTGAGCAAACGGATGGCCGTAGCTGATGCGGCAGCTCTGACCTGCGGGCAGCGGCTGAGCAAAGCGGAGGCGCACTTGTGTGGGCGCGGTGATTTCCACCGCTGTAAGTGTGAGCAATGCGCCGCTGGTATCGCGCACTCGGAAGCCTGCCAGGGATGTGAAGCCGCCTTTCACCGCGATCTCCTGCCGTGCTAGAAATGCGGTATCCAGCACGAGGGGTGGACGCGGCACGGTGAAATCGATGAGGAGGCTGTCGCGTGTTGGGCCGAGTTTTGCGGAGCGGGGGCGCAGGGGCTGCCAGTCTTCGCGGCGCTCCGTCACACGGTGAATGACCTTTCCGACCTGCTCGCCCCACCAGCGTTCGCCGTCTGCGGAGAGGTGGATGGGATCGCCATGGCGACCGGGCTTCGTGCGGCTGTTGATGGCGCTGGGAACGGCGTAGTGCGGACCGACCAACCAGATGCTGGTATCGGCATCCGCTGCCATGAGCTGAGCCTCTCCCGCAGGGCCGAGCGTCTGATAAGTGAAAAGCGGCAGCTCACCGCTCTGCCCCGTGATGGCGCACAAGTCTGCCGACCACTGCTTGCGATAGGCGATGAGTTGATCGCGATACCATGCCATTCCTTGAGCGCCCGGAAGTTCGGCATCCCAGCGCGTGGGCATGATGCCGCCCGTGGGCCCGCCATTGCCTTCTCCCTGCATCCAGTAGAGCGCGGCGATGCGGAACTTCGCGCCTGCGTTTTTCGCCTGCGCGACGGCGCGCCGTGCATCATCCAAACTCGTGCGATAGTAGCCGCCGCCGTTTCGACGTGACTCGGGGGTGCGGGCATCTGTGGAGATGTCGGTGCTGCTGAGTTCCTGAATCTGCCGACCGCCCTGCCCTGCGCATGCCACGAGAAAACGTGAGGCTGCATGTGCCGCCCGCGCCTTGTCATTTTCCATGCGTGCGGCCTGCCAGTGGTCGGCCAGTCCATTGGCCACCGTTTCGCCGAGGCCGCCGTGTGTTTGCGCCTGCA
>NZ_JAQSEA010000032.1 GCF_029946185.1 Prosthecobacter sp. | reverse complement strand
TGATCATTTGGCCGAACTTGGCAGGGGTCATCTTTTCATTGGTGGACAGAAACGTCAGCAGTCCAGGGTCGAGGTCTCCAGAGCGTGTGCCCATGACCAGACCGGATGCGGGTGTGAAGCTCATGCTGGTGTCCAGGCTCTCACCATCAGACACGGCAGCCAGACTGGCCCCGTTGCCCAGATGGGCCAGGATCACACGACCCTTCTTTGCCGCAGGGTCGCCGAGGTGCGCGAGTTCCTCCATCAAGTAGGTATAAGACAATCCGTGGAAGCCGTAGCGTTGGATGCCCATGGCTTCATAGCGCCGAGGAATGGGCAGCAGCTTGGCGACGCGCGGCATGGTGCTGTGAAAAGAGGTGTCGAAGCAGGCCAATTGGGGAAGATTGGGATACCTGTGATGCAGCGCCTGGATGAGATCCAACTCCTGCGGCAGGTGATTCGGGGCGTGGTCCATGATGCGGTAGATCTCCCCGATCAATGCGGTGGTGATCTGGGTGGGCTCGGCGTGAGCCATCCCGTGGACGACACGATGCCCAACCGCTCGAATCGAGTCGAAGACGTGTCGTTGTTCGAGCCAGTCGATCAGAAATTGAATGGCCGCTGAGTGGTTGGCCGTTGCAATCGAGAGGCTTTCCGACTCATCGCTGGCTGGGTCATGGAAGATGAGATGAGTCCCTTCAAGACCGATGCGATCAATCTTGCCATGAAGTTTCAGTGGCAGAGAATCACCAACCTGATAGACGGCAAATTTGATGCTCGATGAACCGGCGTTGACGGTGAGGATACAGGGAATGGTGGGCATCCTGGAGGACGGCTAGGAGGTGATCGGCAGATCGGGCAAAAGCGCTTTTCGCGGACGTTTCACTCCAGCCTTTTCATTGGTCTTGGTCATCTTTCTCTTCGCTAGCCCTCGCAGCTTGGAGCATTTGATCATGCTCGGCCTCTCTCACACCCTCATCGACGAGAGCTTCGGCATCACTGCGCCCTTCCGAATCTTCATCGTCGCTGGTAATCACGGCTGCCCGATGGCCGGAAGAGCCGGGGAGCGGATCCCAGCGTTCGGATTCAGGTGCTGATTCAAGCAACGCCTCCTGCGGGTCCATTTCGGGTTCGCCAGTCAATTCACGTTTGGCCTGTTCCCAGTCAGACTTCGAAGCGTCCTGCCCGGAACGACCATCAATGACGGCAAGCTCCACGGCACGCTCCCGCAGCATCTTGCGCGAGACCTCGCCAATCCCCTGAGCGTTCTCGGTCAGAACGCCCTTCTTGAGTAAGTTGATGTTCATAAGAGTTTGTGGTTCAAATCATGGATGGGTTGTGAGGAGGAGTTCGTTTCCCACCGCCTGCGTGACTTTGCTTTTGGGCACATCCAAAAACACGGTGGACGATTCGTAGTCGATGCGCGCAACGCGCTGCGCCTGCACCCGCAGCAGCGGGGTTTCACGCCACTGACCGGGTTCGATGATGACTTCACTGATGGCCCATGTTTTGCCATCCACTACGAAGCCATGCACCTTGCCCATCTCGCCGTCGGCGGACTCCACGCGATAGCCGGTGATGGCCTGCGTGCTGCGCAGATGAATGTCGTCGCGTTGATTGTGACCGTGATGCGAGTGGTCCTCTTGCAGTGGCTCCGGTGTGAAGGCCGGAAAGCCCGCAGCACCCAGCATGCCACCATCCCAATAATTCGGCCAGCCATAGTAGCTGTAGTATTGCTCTTCGTACTGCCGGGTCACCGTGCGGTGCGTCTCAATGGCAGGACTGTCTTCGATCTGCTGCCGCGTCAGGTTCACGCGGAGATGGGCAGCATCGCCACTGGCATCGTCCAGGGCCGCCGTACCAAATACGTCTGGCGAGAGCAGCACCTGCCGTCCCGACAACCAGCCGCCCGTGTCTGCGACGAGGTAGCGGATCTGCCAGTTCTGATCGTCAAAATAGAAGTCCTTCACCTTGCCGATTTCGTCGTCTATCGCGCTAAGTTTCAGTCCGTAGAGATGTTCGAGTTCTTGTTTCATAGCCGGGGGTGCCTCGCGGCGGTTTGGATTGTGTGTGCCGTTAGACCGATGCACAGCATGCCTTGCTGTCCGTCTCGCAGCAGGAGGCGGCCGCCAACGCCGTTGGCGCAGCGCGGGTGATCACCTCACGTGCCAATTTTAGCTCCTCAGTGCTGCCATGCGCGATCAGCAGGAATTTATCCGCCTTCAAAGCGGTTTCGTATTGCAGGATGCTGTCCTTCGGAATGCCCAGGCTGTAGAGCCCCGCCCCGAGAGCGCTTAGGCCACCCATCACCACAGCGCCTTCCAGTCCTCCCACAAGGGTCGCCACCAACGGACCCGCCATGACCAACGGCCCAATGCCTGGAATCATGAAGAACGCCGAGCCGAACAACATGCCCCAGATACCACCCCAAAAGGCACCGTTGGAGCCCCAGAATTTCATGCGATCACCCGCATTGTAGTAGCCCACGACGTTTTCATCCGTGTGGTATTGGCGGCCCACGATGGAGAGCTTTTGCAGATCAAAGTGAGAGAGCTGGAGTTCCTTGATCGCCGCCTCCGCTTCGACATGGGAGTTGAAGATGGCGACGATGGATTCGCTGGCGGCTCCTGTAAGGGGACTTGGTTGGGTCATGTGCCGACACTCGACCCCGGCACGATGAGTTGCGATGGGGTGTAACCCTACTTTGTCCTCACCGCTTCACATGCCGCAGCCGCAGCGCATTGGTGATGATAGACACCGAACTCAGGCTCATCGCCGCATCCGCGATGATCGGACTGAGCAGCAGTCCGAAGAACGGGGTAAAGCACACCGGCGGGGATGCGGATGCCGAGGACATTGTAGAGGAAGGCGAAGACGAGATTCTGCCGTATGGTTGACGTTGCTGCGGCTAGGTAGGAGGCCTCCCACGCTGTGGATTGAACCGCCTCGCTGCTCCAAACCAACCCTCAAACACGGACAGCGCGACGGCCGTTAAGATCAACGCCACGCCGCCCGCCTGCAACGCGTCCAAGCGTTCTCCAAAGCCGCCCATGGCGATCAACAGCCCGAATACCGGGACCAGGAACAAATACAACGACAGACGGCCGACCTCCGCTCGTTGAAGCAACCAGAACCAAAGCCAGGTGCTCAACGCTGTGCCAGCCAACGCCAGGAAGAGCAACAGACCGATAAAACCGCCCGTCCACATGATCGTTCCATGCGGTTCAAACACCGCCGACAAACCGAGCAGCACCACGCTTCCGGCGACCAGTTGCCAGGCTGTCAGTGACATGAGGTCGTTGCCGGGGTGAAGTCTTTTCACAGTCACGCTGGACACGGCCGCACTGGCCGAAGAACCCAACGCCAACATCGCACCGAGTAGAGGATGCCCGGGTTGTTCGCGCAACGTAGGCAAGGCCATCAGGCTCACTCCGGCCAATCCTAAGCCCAGCGCAAACGCCTTGATCAGACCGATTTTCTCACCCAAAAACAGCGCGGCAAGCACGATGATGATGTGCGGTTGCGTGTTGCCCAATACCGAAGCGATGCCCGCGCCAGTGTAGGCCGGGCTGGCAAACATCGCCCCGAAAGTCAACGTGGTGGCCAGCACTCCCAAGGGCAGAATCCATCGGGCCAACCGCGCTTCCGGCCACAGCGGTTTTCGGCGAATCACCAGCACCAGCAGCAACGCCAGCCCGCCCAGCAACGTGCGCGCTCCCGCAAATCGCAACGATGGTGCAAACTCCAGACCTACCTTGATCGCCGGGTAACACGCGGCCATCGGCGCGATGACGACGAGCATCAACCACGCTTGCCGGACGGGCGAAAGCGGAGCTTTAGAGAATTGGCGATCATCTTCCATGCTACTGCGGCTTTACCCGCAGCAGCAGTCACCGGATTTTTTGTCAGGCTTGGCATCGGCGGGAGTGGACAGGAATTTCTCCCGGCAGTGCTCGCCGCAGAAGTAGAACGTCTTTCCATCGCGTTCGGCATGGATCGTGGTGGTGGTATCCACGGTCATGCCGCAGACGGGGTCGATTGCTTCGGTTTTGGATGGGTTCATGGTCATGTTTCTTTCTTGGTTGTTTTTGTTTCAGTCTGATCTTTGCGCGCAGATTGTTCCTTGTCGCTCGGTGAGCCTTGTTCTCCGCCTTTCTTCTGAGGATCGGTTTTGATTCTCAGCAATCGGGCATTGATGGCCACAATCACCGTGCTCGCGGCCATCAGCCCGGCACCCACGGCGGGTGTGAGCAGCACGCCCCACGCATAAAGCGCCCCGGCCGCCAGCGGGATGGCGAAGACGTTGTAGCCCGCGGCCCAGACTAGGTTCTGCATCATCTTGTGATAAGTGGCGCGGGAAAGTTTCAGGATCGCGACCACATCCGCCGGATTACTTCTCACTAGAATGACATCGGCGGTTTCGACCGCGACATCCGAGCCGGCTCCGATGGCGATTCCCAAATCCGCCTGCGCCAATGCGGGGGCGTCGTTCACGCCGTCGCCTGTCATGGCGACCAACTCGCCGCGGGCTTGGACCTCTTTTACTTTGGCGGCCTTATCCTGCGGCAGAACTTCGGCGAAGTATTCATCCAGACCGATCTGGTCTGACACCCATTTGGCGGTCGCTTCGTTATCGCCGGTCAGCATCAGGCAGCGAATCCCCATTTCCTTGAGTGTCGCGACGGCCTGCTTCGATTCGGGCCGGATGATGTCGGCCAGGGCCATCGCTCCTTTCAGCGCTCCGTCCACGAGGACAAATACCACCGTCTTGCCTTGCCCTTGCAGTTGCTCGACGCGTTTGTCCGTCATCTCGATGTTCTGTTCGCGCAGAAAGCCCGGACTCACCACCTTGATCTCTTTGCCTTCGACCCAGCCTTCCGCGCCTTTGCCGGCAATGCCTTTGAAGTTTTCCACCGGCGATTTTTTCTCGGAAGCGCCGGCAATGGCTTTGGCAATGGGATGTTCGGAATTCGCATCCACCGAAGCCGCGTAGCGGCGCAATGTTTCTTCGTCGATGTCCTGTGAAAGAAGGAGCGTGTCCGTCACGCCAAAGCGACCTTCCGTGAGCGTGCCGGTCTTGTCGAAGATGATGGCTTTCAATTTTCGGGCTCCCTCGAACGCGACGCGGCTGCGAATCAAAAGGCCGTTCTTTGCGGCGAGTGCGGTCGATACGGCCACGACCAACGGCACCGCGAGACCCAGAGCGTGCGGACAGGCGATGACCATGACGGTGACGGCGCGCTCGATGGCGAAGGCAAAATCTTTGCCCATGAGAGTCAGCCAAATGATCAAGGTGATAGCGCCGCCGCCCAGCGCCACAATGGTGAGCCAAAGAGCGGCGGTGTTCGCGAGGTCCTGGGTTTTCGATTTACTCTCCTGAGCTTGTTTGACCAGGTCGATGACCTGCGACAGGAAAGAATCCTTGCCCGTGCCTTTCACCTCGATGGTGAGCGAGCCTTCACCATTGATCGATCCGCCAATGACTTTGCCGCCTGTCTCTTTGGGGGCCGGAGTCGATTCGCCTGTTAGCATGGCTTCATTGACCGAGCTTTCTCCTTCCACGATGACACCGTCGGCGGGAATCTTTTCGCCAGGTTTGATCAGGACTTTGTCGTCCACAGCCAGTTTGCTGAGTGGCACGTCTTTCACGCTGCCGTCGGGCATGAGTTTGTGGGCGTCGGAGGGCATGAGTTTCGCCAGTTCCTCCAGAGCCTTGGAAGCGCCCATCACGGATTTCATTTCAATCCAGTGCCCGAGCAACATGATGTCCACGAGCGTGGCCAGTTCCCAAAAGAACATCTTGCCGGTCAGGCCGAAGACGACGGCGCTGCTGTAGAGATACGCAGTGGCGATGGCGACGGAGATGAGGATCATCATTCCCGGCTTGCGGGTCTTCAGCTCATCGAACAGCCCTTTGAGAAAGGGCCAGCCGCCATACCAAAAGACGGCGGAGGAGAAACCGAATAGAACGTAAACGTCGCCGGGAAAATGGATCGCTTCCCGAAGACCGACCAACTTTTGGAGCATCGGCGAGAGGACAAGAATCGGCAGGGTCAGGACCAGCGAGATCCAGAACCGATTGCGGAAATCCGCCGCCATGTGCGCATGATGATCGCCGTGACCTTTATGTTCATCCGCGCCGTGGCCCGACATCTCGGCTTCAGCCGCCAACCAATTCTGCTTGGCGTGCCCTTGTGGACGCCCCTCTTTTTCGTAGAGGGCGTAGGCCTTCTTGGCAACCTCGTCGCGCGCCGGCATGGTTTCGGTCTTATCTTTGGTTGCGTGTTCGTGTTCTTTCATAGGGTGTCTCCCGGCATGTTTTGACTTTCCGAAATCTGCACAAACGGCGGGATCGGACAATCCAGCGTGTCGGCGATGGCGCGGAGCAATTCGGCTTCGCGTTCCTGGATCAAGCCATCCTCGCCGACGACCTGCACGCAGGCTTCGAGCAGATTCTTTTTGATCTGCGGCGCGGCCAGCGCGAGGCGATCAAGTGCGGTATCCAGTTGTTGCAGCCCGGATTTTTCGCGCGGCAGGAGTTGCAACCCGTTGGCCTTCGACTCCAGATAGGGCGCGCCGGCCCGGAATGCCTTTTCGATTTCTCCGGAGTCGCTGCTGCTGACGTTCGCCAACGCCGAGAGCACGACGCTGCAATCCGGCACGAGCGGTTTGAGCGTGTGGTATTGAATGGAGGTCGGGCGGATTTCGCCCGACTGCGACGCGAGGTGGCGGCGGACGATTTTCTGCAGAACGAATTCAAAGATTTTAATTTGCCCGTCGCTCTCGATGAGCCATTGCAACGGCTGGCTGAATTGCTCGAACTCGTCGGGCCGCAGGTGACGTAGGGCGGGCAAGGCGAGGTTCACGAGCGGCAGCCGGGCGCGAGCGGCGATGGGCGCGACTTCAGACCAAAGGGCGGCGGTTTTGTCGCCTATCCCCGCCGCAGCTCGCGTGGCCAGTTCTGTGAGTTGCTTCGCGCGCAAGATTTCGTCCGGGCTGAGGAGCATCGCGTAGATGAGCGCGGTGGCGTCGAGCGGTTCGCGAGCGGCGGACTGGACCTTCTCTGAGAATGAATTCCGCAACTCCTCGGCGTAGCGCAGATGCAACGGCATTGGCTTGCCCAGATTTGGGAGCACGGCCCCCATCAGGACGGCATTGGTGGCGAGTCCCACGCCGCCAGACCCCGCGCCGGGAAGCTGTGGAAGCGGAGATCGTGATGACGCTGGTTTCGCCGCCTCGCGCGCCGATTCTGCTGCCACCGTCGAGGCGTTGGCGGTCTTGAATTTTCCGTCCCAACCGGGATCAATGGCGTGGATGCGCTCGGCGAGCGGCGGATGGGTGGCCATGATGCCAAGGAAAGGTTTGCCCAGGCCGTTGCCGAAAAACATGTGGCTGGCTTCCCCGGCGTGAGCGGATTCGAGCTTCGAGCCGGCACCGCCGATCTTTTGCAGCGCACCGGAGAGCCCTGCCGGATTGCGGGTGAACTGAATCGAGGATGCATCGGCCAGGAATTCCCGTTGCCGGCTGAGCGCGGCCTGAATGAGGCGGCCAAAGAAGACGCCGATGGCACCGATGACGATCAGGGCCAGTCCCAGGAGCATCAGCGGATTCCGGTCTCTACCTCCA
>NZ_JAQSEA010000031.1 GCF_029946185.1 Prosthecobacter sp. | reverse complement strand
CACCAACTACGACACCTTCGCCATCGAGCAGTTCAGCTACTTCCTCACCCGGCTCTCGGAGACCAAGGACCTCAATGGCAATACCTTGCTAGGCTCCACCATGGCGCTCTTTGGCAGCGGCATGTCCTACGGTCACAGCCATGGCAACGCCAATCTCCCTCTGGTACTCGCCGGTGGCTCGGACCTCGGTCTGAAACATGGGCAGCATCTGGATTTCAACAAACAGGCTGCAGGATTTCAAGGCTACGCGCTCGGCGCAGACGGGGCGCTCACCACCGCGCACTACCAGCTCTGCAGCCGCCCCGCGAACACGGACGCCCACATGAGCAACCTGCTGCTCCTCATGGCCCAGCGCATGGGTGTGGAGACAGACACGTTTGCGGACAGCAACAAGGTGATCGCACTATGAAATGCTTCTTACTGTTTCTTAGTGCTTCGTTTCTGACTCTTGGCGTATGCACAGCAGAGGAGCCGTTCCGACCGGAGACGGGAAAGTTTCCCCCTTTGGAAAAGGCACACTCCTACCGGGGTGAACTCGTGTTCGTGGATCATGCGAACCGACGGGGCAGCCTTCGCGTGGCAGGGGCGGGAACATATTTCCGAAACGCCCCGCACCCATTTGCCATGCTTCCTTATGGTATTGTTCGGTATCATGGAGCACAGGCGGATCTGCGGGACATCCCGCTCGGCACCGTCATGCACGTGCGGGCCTTTCTTCCGCCAGACCCGAAGATTTCCGCCGTGCCCGTGCTGCCGGTCGATAACCGTGAGAAAACCGCAGGCTACAGCGGTGCCGGCATTGAACCCGCCGAGAACCACGTCCTCCTGCTCGAAGACGAACCCAGCCACTGCCTGCGCGAGGGACGGGTCTGGAAGCTGAAAGAACTGGAGATCAAGAACAACGAAGGAATGATCATCGCCAGCTGCGAACCCAAGGCCGGCGAAGACAGCAAGGCCAGCGAGGAAAAGCTGACCTTCGACGCCGCCACCCGCATCTGGCGCGGACGCGAATCCCTGATGGTCAGCGACTTGATCACCGAAGGCGTGTGGCCTGCCAGCGGCAAGAAATCACTCGGCGGCCAGGCCGTCCTGCTCGGCATCACCTGGAAGCCCACGCCAGATGGCATCTTCACCCGCTTCCACATCTCGGACATCTGGCTGGATGAGACGGCCACACAACGTGCTGCTCAAATTCAAACCGAGGTTCACAAGGCCTTCATCCGCAGCCGCTGGATGCCCGCCTGGGTGGATGCTGTGGAGTATGGCAAGTTCGGTCGCGCCACCGTGACCGCGACCTTGTTCGGCGGTATGGACGCCTCCCTCTACGCCGATTTCCAGAAAGACAGCCAAGTGCTGATGAATGGCGCCGAGAATACCCTGAAGCATGCAGGCGGCAATTACGGCCCCGCACACATGGCCTCCAAAGGTGCCATCCTTGATGTCACAAAGGCGGCTGGAGATGTCCCTCTGGGCAGCAGCGGCATCCAAATCCAATTTGAGACCGACCTCGTCATCGAAGGCATTCGCGCTGCGCGAGTCGTTCGCGTCCGTCCTGCGAGCTGGCCTCAGGTGCAAGTCCCCCGTGAGGAATACCTGGGTGATGGCAACTTCAGTCACGAAGACCGTTTCCCGACCCCGGCCATCTTTCCCAAATACTGACCTCGTTGGAGTATTTGAACTTCCATCATTCCGTTCCCTGATGAAACCTGTTGTCATCCTGCTTACTTTGCTTTGGTGCGTGTTCACTACCGTCGCGCCTGCTGCAGACGAGCCATTCCGGCCTGAGGCGGGAAAGTTTCCGCCTTTGGAAAAAGCACACTCCTACCGGGGGGAACTGGTGTTTGTGGACCATGCGAATCGCCGGGGCAGCCTGCGCGTGGAAGGGAATGGCGTGTTTCGCCGGAATGATCCGCAACCTTTCGCGATGCTACCCTATGGTATGGTATGCTATCACGGCGCGCCGGCGGATCTGCGGGACATCCCGCTCGGCACCGTCATGCACGTGCGGGCTTACCTTCCCCCGGACCCGAAGATTTCCGCTGTGCCGGTGCTGCTGGTCAACAACAAGGATAAAGACGCGGACCACAGACGTGGCGTGGGTGTTGCACCTGCCGAGAACCACGTGCTCCTCCTTGAAGACGAGCCCAGCCATTGCCTGCGCGAGAGCAAGGTCTGGAAACTGAAGGAAGTGGATCTCAAAAACAATGAGGGGATGATCGTCGCCAGTCGCGAAGCCAAGGCAGGCGGAGACGGCAAGGCCAGTGAGGAAAATCTGACCTTTGATGCGGCCACCCGCATCTGGCGAGGTCGCGAATGCCTGACGCCCGAAGAACTGGTGAAGGATGGAGTCTGGCCTGCCAGAGGGAAGAAATCTCTCAGCGGCCAGGCAGTCCTGCTCGGGATCACCTGGAAGCCGACGCCGGGTGGTGTGTTCACGCGCTTCCACATCTCGGACATCTGGCTGGATGATGCCTCCATGCAACGCGCCGCTCATAACCAGACCGAAACGCACAAGACTTTCATTCGCAACCGTTGGGTGCCCGCGTGGGTGGATGCCGTCGAGTATGGCAAGTTCGGTCGCGCGACGGTGACAGTGACTTTGTTCGGCGGCATGGCCCCATCCCTCTACGCCGATTTTAAAAAAGGCATCCCGGCTCTGATGAATGGAGTGGAGAACACGCTGAAGCATACCGAAGGGGGCACCGCTGGCCCTGCGCAAATGGCCGCACGAGGTACCATCCTCGACGTTACGAAGACAGCCGGAGATGCTCCGCTCGGCAGTAGCGGCATCCAGATCCGTTATGAGACGGATATGATCACCGAAGGCATGCGCCCGACCCGGATTGTCCGCATCCGTCCCTCGGGCTGGCCAGATGCCCACATGCCGCGGGAGGAGTATCTTGACAGTGGGAAGTTCAGCCTTGAAGACCGCTTCCCGACGCCTGCTATTTTCCCCAAATACTGATGCCTTCTTGGGTCTTGGTTCGAGATAGGTTGGACGGCACGTTGTGCCTTGTCAGGGGGGCTTCTGCATGAAGTCCGGCAAGATCATTTACGTCCGCGACAAGCAGAAGTGATGCTCCGGGGCAATCTAGCGGCATGTGCTGCACGAGCCCAATTCAACGATTGAAGCACCGCATTCAATGATGCTAACTGGCTGCTTTATGAGCCACCCCATGCTTTGTCTTCTGCTTGCAGCCCTGCACAGCATGACACCCGCCTATGCAGCTGCTGATCTTCCAAAGCTCACATTGGACTCCATCTTCACTGCGGAGGAGTTTAAGGAGGAAAAGCTGGAGACGTTGCGTTGGAGCAAGAAGGGTGCGTATTACTTTTCCCTCGAATCAACAGGCAAGGACAAGGATGGTAAAGACCTTCCAAGCAAAGATCTCGTCCGTCATGACATTGCCACGGGCATCCAGACGATCATCGCTTCAGCGAAAACTCTGACTGCTCCGGGTGCGAAGAAGCCTCTGAGCGTGGACAGTTTCGAGTTCTCGCCGGACGAGTCGCAGGTGCTGCTGTTTGCCAACACGCGCAAGGTGTGGCGCAAGAATACTCGTGGTGACTACTGGCTGCTGAATTTGGCGGGTCAGACTCTGCGCAAGCTCGGCGGAGATGCCGCGCTTGCGACGCTGATGTTTGCCAAGTTTTCACCTGATGGCCATCGCGTGGCCTATGTGCACAAGAACAACCTGCACGTGCAAAGTCTGGCGGACATGAAGATCACCGCGGTGACGGCGGACGGCTCCGCCACACTCATCAATGGCGGTTCCGACTGGGTGAATGAAGAAGAACTGGACCTGCGTGATGGTTTTCGCTGGAGCCCCGAC
Source organism: Prosthecobacter sp. (assembly GCF_029946185.1). Lineage (GTDB taxonomy): Bacteria > Verrucomicrobiota > Verrucomicrobiia > Verrucomicrobiales > Verrucomicrobiaceae > Prosthecobacter. The sequence continues at coordinate 3,806 of NZ_JAQSEA010000031.1, read as the reverse complement.
AGTGCGCGTCTGTTGTTCTGGCAGTTCAATACCCAAGACGTGAAGCGCTTCACTCTGGTGAATCATGCCGATGGCCGCTACCCACGCGTCACCACTTTCCCGTATCCCAAGGCCGGCGAAAAGAACTCCGCCACCCGTCTCGGTGTGGTCTCTGCAGAAGGTGGCGAAGTCACATGGCTGAATGTGCCCGGAGATCCGCGCGAGCACTACCTGCCTCATGCGGAATGGACGCCGGATGGCAAGGCGGTGCTGCTGCAGCAGTTCAACCGCCTGCAAAACACCTTGCGCGTCATGCGTGCAGATCCTGCGACGGGTGCGACGCAGACCGTGCTCACGGAGACGGACAAGGCCTGGGTGGAAAACAAGAACACCTTTCGCTGGATCGGAGATGATTTCCTCTGGCTCAGCGAGCGCAGCGGATGGCGCCACGCCTATCGTGTGAGCATGGCAGGTGAGGTGAGGCCCATCACGCAGGGGGAGTTTGATGTCATTGAAGTCAGGCTGGTCGAGGCCAATGGGGGCTGGCTGTACTATTACGCCTCTCCATCCAATGCCACGCAGCGGTATCTGTATCGCATCAGACTCAGCGGAGGTGAGCCGGAGCGGCTCTCGCCTGCTGATCAGCCGGGCTCGCACGGCTATGACATGACGGAAGATGCGCAATGGGCTGTGCACACGCATTCGACCGCGATCTCGCCACCGGTGATCCAGCTTGTTTCTCTGCCTGACCACAAAACGATTCGTGTGCTCAAGTTGCAGAAGATGCTGTTGGAAAAACTGGCCGCGCTGAAGCTGCCGAAGGTGGAGTTCTTGCGCGTGGACATTGGCGGTGGCATCTTCTGTGACGCGTTGTGCATCACCGCGCAGGATATGGACAAGTCTCGCGCGCACCCGCTGCTGATGCATGTCTATGGCGAGCCCGCCGGGCAGACCGTGCGCGATGTCTGGAGCGGGCAGCGCGGGCTCTGGCACTGGATGCTGGCTCAGCATGGCTATGTGGTCGCCAGCGTGGACACACGCGGCACCCCCAGTCCGCGCGGCCGCGACTGGCGCAAGAGCGTCCATCTGCAGCTTGGCATCATGAACTCGAAAGAAGAGGCGGAGGCCACGAAGGCCTTGCTGGCACGTTTTCCTTTTCTTGACCGGCAGCGTGTGGGCATCTGGGGCTGGAGTGGTGGCGGCAGCAGCAGTCTGGACGCCATCTTCCGCTACCCGGATCTTTATCAGACGGCCATAGCCGTGGCGCCCGTGCCAGATCGCGGGCTCTATGACAGTATTTACGAGGAACGCTACATGGGGCTGCCGAAAGCCAATGCGGAAGGCTATCGGCTTGGCTCTCCCATCACTCATGCCAGTGCTTTAAAAGGGAATCTGCTCATCGTGCACGGCACGGGCGATGACAATGTGCATTACCAAGGGACTGAGAAGCTCATCAACGAACTCGTTGCGCAGAACAAACGCTTCACCGTTATGCCCTATCCCAACCGTGACCACGCCATCAATACCGGCGAGGGCACGCAGAGGCATTTGTATGAACTGATGACAAACTACCTGCATCGATACCTGCCGCTGAACTGAGATGATGGTGCCGCCGCATTTCAGAAGAAGGTTGAATGTCGAAGGGGAATGCTGAAGGTGAAAGCATGAATGAGACTTTTTTGCCTGCCGCCACGCTGCAACGAATGAGGATGGTCTTCATGGGTGCGCTGCTTGTCTGTCTATGCAGTTGCATGCAGGAACAGCATGCCGATCAGGGATCAACGTTTCACAAGGGGCTGCAACGGGATGCGTGGAGGACGCTGTCGTCTTATGATGAAGCTGTGCTGAAGCATCGCGAAACATTCAGGAGAGAAATCCCGCCGACGTACTGGGATCTAGGCATCCAGCGTCTGCACCCGGTCAAGGTGTATACCCACCGGGGAAACCTTGTGGTTGTCCAAAGCGTGACGGATGGCGTGGAGCATGGGAAGTACATCGACCTGCCTGTCGCGCGCTTCCATCCTGTCTCCGCGTGGTTTTCAAACAAGCACGTTGTGAACGGTTTTGTCTTTCGCCCTGCACGCGGAACTGCCGTGTTCAATTTCACGCGCACGGCAGTGCGCGAGTACTCCAGGAAATGAGCATGCCGTCGGCGGCCCTGTTTGGTGTTTACGACAGCCCTGCTTCGGCGAGACGTTCTTTGAGATCGCTGGCCAGAAGTGACTGTAGGATACCCTCGACACGGCCTTCCATGAACTGATCGAGGTTATAGAGCGTCAGATCAATGCGGTGATCGGTCACGCGGTTCTGCGGGTAGTTGTAGGTGCGGATTTTTTCTTCACGCCCGCCGCTGCCAATGAGGTTTTTGCGGTTGGCGGAATACTTGGCGGCTTCTTCCTGCTGCTTCTTTTCCAGCAGGCGTGAGCGCAGAATGCTGAGGGCCTTTTCCTTGTTCTTGATCTGGCTGCGGCCGTCCTGGCAGCGCACGATGGTACCGGTGGGAATGTGCAGCACCTGCACGGCGGAGTCAGTGGTGTTCACGCCCTGGCCACCTGCACCGGAGGAGCGGCAGACTTCGATGCGGACTTCATCGGACTTGAGTTCGAAATCGACTTCTTCAGCCTCGGGCATCACGGCCACGGTGGCAGCGGAGGTGTGGATGCGGCCCTGCGCTTCGGTGGCGGGTACGCGCTGCACTCGGTGCACACCGCTTTCGTATTTCATGACGCGGTAGACGTCTTCACCGCTTATTTTGACGATGACTTCCTTGAAGCCGCCGACTTCGGAGGGGCTGGTGTCGAGGGATTCGAGCTTCCAGCCACGGCCTTCTGCAAAGCGCGAGTACATGCGCAGCAGATCGGCGGCAAACAGCGAGGCTTCATCACCGCCGGTGCCGGCGCGGACTTCGAGAATGATGTCACGGCCTTCGAGTGGATCGGGCGGCAGAATCGACTCCTGGATGGCCTTTTCAAGATCGATAAGGCGCTGCTCCAAGATGGGGATTTCTGCTGCGGCCATCTCGGCGAATTCCTTGTCCTCCTGGGACTTGGCCATGACGCGGTTCTCGGCGAGCTCGATCTGAGTTTTTTCAAACGCATCCCAACTCGTGAGCAGGTTTTGCAGGCTGCGGTGTTCGCGCAGCATGTCGCCCGCCTTCTTGGCATCGTCGTAGAAATTGGGGCGGCCGATGATGTCTTCGAGGTCGGCGAAGCGGGTGCGTTTACCGGCGATGACGCCTGAGTAGTCCATGAGGGGGAAAGGGGAGGGGCAGAGACAAAAAGAAAACGGTGTCCAGCACGAGGCATGGACACCGTTTGACTAAAAGGCGGGGGCTGTGAGCTACGCTTCGGCGGCGACTTCGGCAGCAGGAGCTGCTTCGGCGGCTGCGAGCTTCGGAGCAGTGCGGCGGGCACGGACGGAACCGTAGCGCTGGGCGAACTTGTCCACACGACCGGCGGTATCAATGAAGCGCTGTTCACCGGTGAAATACGGGTGGCAGGCGGAGCAGATGCCGATACGGAGGTTTGGCACGGTCGAGATCGTGTTGTACACGGCACCGCAGGTGCAGGTGATCGTCGTCTCGGTGGTCTTGGGATGGATATTTTCTTTCATGGTGGTGGGGTTCCACGTGGTTCGGCGAGGCGCGGAATGCTGCTTTCACCGGGGCGTGGGGGAATGTACAGTAATGGATTTTGGGGAATGGTCAAGAGGAGGGGAAGACGAAATCAGAGGGAGAAAGTCAAGGGTGACGTACGGAAGGGCGAGGTGGTGGGCAGGGCTTACGCATGAAGGAGCGAGAGGATTTGGAGACGGAAGTCGGGGTCAAG
>NZ_JAQSEA010000030.1:658-7644 GCF_029946185.1 Prosthecobacter sp. | reverse complement strand
CGGCAGATCTTCTTCAGGGATCAGGCGGTGCCTTTTTGACAGGATTAACAGAATTTCAGGATTTCAGGATTTCAGGATTCTTGGTACTCGTGGACGCAGGCTTTTATGGAGGTTCGCAAAACTCATTTTCGTTGAGCAGGTTGTTTCTTGCGCGCAGATCATGGGCTTCCTTCTTCGCTCTCCTGCGTCGAGCTACGAAGGACAGGTCCGATGCTGGCCAGCCCTTCAGAATAAAAATCCTGAAATTTTGCCATCTTGTTAATCCTGTCAAAACGGGCACCCAACCACCCAACAACAATCACCTTCGCCCTGCGCTCTTTCTCGTGTCATCCGGCAGATCTTCTTCAGGGATCAGGCGGTGCCTTTTTGACAGGATTAACAGAATTCCAGGATTTCAGGATTGTTGGCACTCGTGGAAGCAGGCTTTTATAGAGGTTCGCAAAACTCATTTTCGTTGAGCAAGTTGTTTCTTGCGTGCTGATCATGGGCTTCTTTCTTCGCTCTCCTGCGTCAAGTTACGAAGGATAGGTCCGATGGTGGCGGGCTGGGGACAGCCAGCCCTACCTGCGCATGGGGCATGCGCAGGCCCAGCGCAGGTAGGGCGCTTGGTCCTCCAAGCGCCGCCGAGCGTCGACATGCGCCGCTATCCGGACATCTGTTTTTGAAAACGCTATCCCATGGCAGAATGGCACACCGTCGCCTGCGGGGCTTGCCATCCCCCCCGTAGATGTGCCTCAAAGTCGGCTACGACTCAGGACTTCGGCTTCACCTGATACTTGCCCGGATTCTGGTCGAACTTCCCCTTGCACTCCGCCGTGGCAAAGATGACGCGCTTGCCATCCTTCGTATTGCTGCGGAAAATCAGGCGCGCGTCCTTGTGGCACACAGGGCATGCGGTGTTCACAGGTGGATCGACAGCGAGGCTGTTCAGCGTCAGAGCTGAGGTGAGGGCGAGGAGGGTCAGCAGTGTTTTCATGGTGTGTCAGGTGGGTTGAAAGCAGTCCGTGCTCCCACTCAACGCATGAGACATGCGCTGTCACGCATGATTTTCAGCATGACAGCACAGGCCCCGACTGCCCTAGTGAGGCACGCCACCCATGGAACCACCCACGCCCTCCCGCTCCACCGCCATCCTTCAGATCATCGGGGGCCTTTTCATCCTCTTTGGCAGTTTCACCCTCGTCAACATGGTCTCAAACAGCAGGCTGTGCTTTGGCCCGCTGGAGGGGCAGACCGGACTCATGGCGGATATGTTTCGCAGCCATCCCACCTATGCCACAATGATGCGGGCGCTCTTCTTTCCCGGCCTGCTCTACGCACTGCTGCAGTTCGTCTCCGGCGTGGGCCTGCTGCGCCTGAGCCCGCTGGCCCGCAAGGTCGCCATCGGCACCGCCTTCTATGGCCTGGTAGCAGCACTCTTCACCGCCTGGCTCACCGTCACCTACACCCTGCCCTTCACTCTGGCGCACACCGTGGAGCAGGTGAAAAATCCGGCCATGATTCAGACCGCGCGGAACTTCACCCTGGCCTCCGGCTACTTCGGTATCGCGATCGGCATTCTCTATCCCTTGGCCGCGCTGATCCTGCTCAAGCGCACCCCGATCCCCCGCTACGACTTTTCTCATTCATGATGACTTCCCTCTCCGAACTCACTCAACGCAAATCCCACGGCCCCAAGCTGGCCGTACTCACTGCCTACGACTACCCCACCGCGCGCCTGCTGGATGACGCCGGGGTGGACCTCCTCCTCGTCGGCGACTCCCTCGGCATGGTCGTGCTCGGCATGCCAGACACCACCGGCGTCACCATGGAAATGATGGTGCACCACACCACCGCCGTCTGCCGTGGCGTCACCCGCGCGCCCGTCATTGCAGATCTCCCCTTTGCCAGCTACCTCACCCCCGAGATGGCCGTGGCCAATGCCCGGCGTCTCATGGACTGCGGCGCCGCCTGCGTGAAGCTGGAAGGCGGCGTCAGCATGCTCCCGCAGATCCGCGCCATCATCGACGCCGGCATTCCCTTCGTCGGCCACATCGGCATGCTGCCGCAGAGCGTGAAAGAAGAAGGCGGCTACAAAAAGAAAGGCAAGACCGCCGAGTCCATCGACCACCTCCTTGCCGACGCCCAGGCCATTGATCAGGCCGGAGCCGTCGCCATGGTGCTGGAAAGCATCGTCCCCGCCGTCGCCACGCAGATCACCGCCCTCGTCAAAGCCAGCACCATCGGCATCGGCGCCGGGCCAGATACCGACGGCCAGGTGCTCGTCACCCCAGACCTCCTCGGCAGCTTCCCCTGGTTCCGCCCACCCTTTGCCAAAGCCCGCGCCGACATCGCAGGCGAGACGCTGCGGGCCGTGCGCGAATACATGGCCGAAGTGCAGGCCTGAAATACCCTACGGATAGCCAAAGCAGCACTCATGGGTTTGATCCGTGCTGCCCGTGAAATCCGTGGTCCCCCGCCCTTCCGGACTCTCTCACCACGGAGGCCGATCTCCCAAAACCCTGCCCGTTTGAATGCTGATCGAAAAATCAGTTCATTCCTTTGCCGAACAGTGAGGATTGCTTCAAGCCACTCAGCACCGCGCCCACCTCCTCTCAATTTGCTGGTCATTTCCAGCGGACTCTGAGAACATGCCCGCATGAATACCCTCCTCGCACCTTTGGACAGGAAGCTCCTCAGCCGCCGCGAGATCCTCCGCGCCCTCGGCACCACCGCCGCGTTCACCGCCTTTCCCTCACTGCGAGCCGCCACCCCGCCAGCAGCCAAAGACTCCCTGCCCACCCAGTTCTACAAAAGCCTCACCGAAGAGCAGCATTCCAAGATCGTCCTCCCGCTTGACCACCCCCAGCGCGGCTACGTCAGCAACTGGTGGTACATCTGCCCCGAGCAACGCCTGCACACCTTCTACACCAAGGATCAGCAGGACCTCGTGCGGCAAATTTTCGATTCCCTCCATCATCCCGACCACCGCGAAAAAATGAACTGGCAGGTGCAGAAGGACCTGATGGGCAAAATCAAAAACACCCCCTCCGTCGGCTTCTTCGGCACCCCTGCGGACTCCGACTTCGAGTTCATCTACACCGGCCACCACGTCACCCGCCGCTGCCATGCCCACACCGATCAGGGCCTCGGCTTCGGCGGCCGCCCCATCTTCTACGGCAACTTCGCCAAAGCCTTCAACGAGACCCAATACCACGAAGGCAACCCCTTCTGGTATCAAGGCCTCGTCTTCAATGAATTCGTCCAGGCGCTCGATGGCAAGCAGCAGGAAAAAATCCTCGTCGGCCGCGAACCCCGCGACGAAAGCCCCGCCAAAGTCATCGAAAAACGCAAGACCGACCTCCCCGGCCTCAGCGGAGCCGAACTCAGCCAGGACCAGCAGGACAAGCTTTTAGAAACCATGCGCCGCATGCTCGTCTGCTTCCGCCCCGACGACGTCGCCGCCACCCTGAAAACCATCCAGGACAAAAACCTCATCCCCAGCCTCTTCATCTCCTGCTACGGCGGCAAATACGACATCGCCTCCGACAAAGTCTGGGACACCTGGCAGATCGAAAGCCCCGACTTCGTCTGGTACTTCCGCGGCTACCCGCACATCCACGGGTATTTTCATCTGCCTGTTTAAAAGCCGTTTAAAGCCCCTGACTGCCGCAAAAAAAGTTGCCAGGCAGGAATGGCATGGGAAATAGCCAATTATGCGATGCGCAATTACAGTGATATTAGCAATGCTGTCTGCTTTCATTCTGGGCGATGTTTTAGCTCGTGAAGTTTTCCTGCATCTCACTCATACGACCGCTACAATCAGCTCTCCAAGTCTTTACCCGGCCTTTTCAACGCAATTCGCAGGACTCATGAGCCTAGTTGCAGGAGCATCAGTTCTTGAGATTTGGCCCAGCTTCTCAGGTCGCATAAAAGTTTGGAGCATCGTACTGACGATTGGAATGCTATCATTGGTAGTTTCTTTATCGTGGACGTTGAATGGCGCTGACATCAACGTGCTTGGATTTGCGGTTCCGTTTTTTATGCTAACGATAATTGGGCTAATAAGAAGATGCCGCAATAAAGTGGAAAAGTAGCTTGGCATTAGTCTAAAAATGAACCCACGAGCCAACCAAAAGGAAAAATGCCAGTTATGAATGGCACTCGGATAAGGCGGTGTTTCGTGCTTTCTCTATCCGCTTTCGCGTGGGAACTGGGGTCAGGGTGCAACTCTTGACATAATGCTTGGAGCGCCCTGCTGTGAACGTGAGTCCGTAGTTTAGGCGGTTGGATCGAAACAAGGTGCTGTGCCGATTGTCGAAGGTGTTGAAGAGTTTTTTTCAGGGGTGCGAAGTGGCAGTGTATTTGTCAAGATTTGCACCCTGACCACATTTTCCCAGTGGGATGCGCAGGACCGGCTGAGCAGTGTCACGATGCCAGACGGCAACCAGCACGCGTATGATTACGATTACCGCACGCGGCGGATCGGGACGCACAAGTTCGTCTCCGCCGTGCAGCAGGCGATGACGGCGATAGTGTTCGCCGGGGGGCTGAGCCTCGCGGAATTTGACAGCACTACCGATACACTGCCAGCAATGCCCACCGTGGAATACACGCGCGGTCCGGACATGGGCGGCGGCGTGGGCGGCCTGCTGTACTCTATGCGTGCCAGCGGCACCAAGTACTCGCTGAGCAACGGACGCGGCGACATTGTGGCGCAGGCGGACAGCAGTGCGACGCTGACGTGGACGGCGAGCTACGAAGCATACGGTCGCCGCACGACGGAAACCGGAGCCAACCAGGACAAACAGCGTGGCAACAGTAAGGACGAAGACCCGACGGGACTGCTGAATGAAGGGTTCCGGTATCGGGATCTGGAGACGGGCGTGTGGCTTTCAAGAGACCCTGCGGGGTTTGTGGATGGCCCCAATCTCTATGCCTATGTGAAGCAGAATCCTTGGAGTCAATTTGATGCGCACGGACTGTTTATTTCCGCGATCCTTGAAAAACTCGATGTGCATGTGTTCACCCCGGTGGGCGAAGCCATCGGCAGCGGCATTGCCAGTGTCATGCCGACAGAAACATTGGTGAACGTGACGCAAAATAGCACGGCGTTTGCGATGACTGGTACCGCCCTTAACGGAGTAAAGAGCACGAGTATGGGGGCGCTTAATATGCTGAGTCCGTTCGACGATGCGGCGAAAGCAGCCTTGAATGGAGATATTAAAGGAGCGCTGGTTGAAGCTGGGAAAGAAGTGGCTGGCGGGAAGTTTGCGAAGGCCGGGGGGAAGGTGTTCAAGGCTGGAGGAGAGCTTGTGAGCAGCATGGTCAAGAAAGGCGGCGATGATCTGGTTGCGTCAGCTAGGAAAACTGCTGATGTCGTTGCCTCGAAGACTGATAATGTAGTTAATTCAGGAACAAGAGGAACGGGTGTGGATCGTATGTGGGCTAAAGAACAAGACCTCATACGGCAGGGAAGTCCGAGTCGGAAATGGACTCCCGAGCAAGAGGCTGATATTCTTGCAGGCAAACGTCCAAAATCTGTAGTTGATGGGAAGACAATCGAAGGTGCGCATATCGAACCTGTGAAGACGCATCCTGAGTTGCAGGCAGATCCTAATAATATAAAACCAAAATCTTTCACGGAGCATCGGAAGAAAGATAGTGGAGAACACTCGCGAAATCCAAAACCACATGTTACGGATGGGACTACCACACCTTAGGCTACGCGTAATATGATGCTCGAATGGAAATATTGTTTTGAGGCAGGAACCCAATCGCGAGGGTTCCTCCAAGAGCTCATTGAACAGCGAGATCGAGGTCTGTTCCTGGGATCCTCATTTCCTGATGGCTATTGCCACTCATGCTTTACGAAGCAGCAATGCGATATGGTTGATCAATTAGCGGCAGGCATTCAAGGCTTGAATTTTGAGCGAACATTTGTTTTCCGTGGAAATCTTTTTGCGCGTGATTTTGGCATGAATTTATTCGCTGAGCCATTTGTCCAATGGTGTCCATCTCCGATTTACTCAATGAGATTTTCACAATTAGTTCCTCCTATTGAACCTTGGGGAAAATCAATGGATGGGAAGTTGATTTTCGGAAGCGACTTGGAATCACTGATTCGGAATTCGGTTGTCGGGCTTGCGCCTGTTAATCACCAGTTGATGCCTAATTTGCTTTTGTATAGACCCACTTTAGAGATAGACGTTAATCACGAATGTCACGAGTCAACTCCTTTGTCATTAGATTGTTCATTGATGCCCGAGGCAGATTTTGTGAAGCTGCAGAGCGGCGTTCTTCTTTGTAGCTCGCGATTTGCCCGAGTTTTAAGCAGAAGCTGGGACGGATCAATTAATGCAAAATTTCAACCCGTTAAATGTTTGGGCGCTTCGAAATCGCTGAGATCGCGGAATTTGGCAAAGATGAAGATGCCTACTGCATTTGATAGTAAAGAGCTTGAGGATTCATTCATTTCAATGGAGAATTTACTGAAAATATCATTTCCAGATGACTATAAATTTTGGGCGTTGAAAAATCAGGGGAAATTGCCACAAGGATGGCTTTCTCCGATAGGGGGGGATAAAGCTGATATTGTCAGGCATACGAAACAGGAAAGAGTTGAGGCTGACCCACCGATGCCCGGCAATCTCGTCCCTCTATTCGCTTTTGGTGATGGTGACTACATTTGTGTTGATTCTAACTGTACTCACTACGTTAAATGGACACATGAAGATGGAAAGTATGAAATGATTGGTGAAAGTTACATTAAGGAAATAATGAACCCACGAGCCAACCAATAGGGAAATGGGGTCAGGGTGCAACTATTGACATAATGCTTAGAGCGCCCTGCTGCGAAGAAAAGATGCCGGGCATGAATGGCACTTGATTAACGCGGGGCGTCAAAAAAATCATCGCCTTCACTGACGAAGCCGAAAAGTGTCACGCGTGGGGGAAATGGGGTCAGGGTGCAACTATTGACATAATGCTTAGAGCGCCCTGCTGCG
>NZ_JAQSEA010000030.1:0-558 GCF_029946185.1 Prosthecobacter sp. | reverse complement strand
ACGCGGGGCGTCAAAAAAATCATCGCCTTCACTGACGAAGCCGAAAAGTGTCACGGAGCGCGAGACTTTAGTCCGCAGCAGGTCGTCCGCGTGGGACGTGTGATGGCTCTCACCGAATGCCGCAAACACGGTGACGCTCGGTGTGGCGAAAGTAGAATGCCAAAGCGGAGCGGGTGTGTGCTGCGGAGTGCAGCGGAATAAATTCCGCGCTCCGAGGAGCGCTGCGCGCAAGCAGTGAGTTTTACGATCTACGCCCTTTTCCGAGTGCCATTCATGCCTTGCCATTCATGCCTTGCCATTCATTCATTGCCATTCATTCATTGCCATTCATTCCTTGCCGGTCTGACCTGAGCGGGTGAGGAGGTGGCGGGAAGTTTTCTTTTGCCGGAATTGTCGCGTCAATTCCCTGAGGTCCCAGCCAGCCTCAGGCCTGACGCCATTCCAACAACCGGTGGGGTGGATTCATTCGATCTTCAGATATGCACACACTCTCTGACCCGCGTTTTTTGTATGCGAGACCGCCCTACTCGGCCAAGCCCCAGACACCCCCGGGTACGG
>NZ_JAQSEA010000029.1 GCF_029946185.1 Prosthecobacter sp. | reverse complement strand
TCACCATTTGATTCTCTTTCTCTCACGATGAAAAATGCAAACTTTTCGACCGCCGAAATGCCGCTTTCGATTTGCTTCACCACTGCACCATCACAGCGCCCCATGATAAGCCGACTCCGAAACCAACCAGCATGACTTTCATGCCGCTGCGGAGCTGCCCCTTTTTCAGTGCGTCGTGCAAGGCGATGGGAATGGTGGCCGACACGGTGTTACCACAGTCCTTGATGCATACGGCGAATTTCTCCGCTGGGATTCCGATCTTTTGCCGCAGGTGTTCGAGCATGTAGGCGTTGGCTTGATGAAAAACGAAGAGGTCAACATCATCCGGGGTGATGCCGGCACGCTCGCAGAGCTGCGCCACGCATGCAGGAACCGTCTCCAGGGTGAAGTTGAAAACTGCGGGACCGTTCATGCTCAGGTTTTGCGGCCCAGGCTTGTCCGCGGCTGTGATGGCGTCAGGCATCCTCTGCCCACCTGCACGCACGATGAGATGTTCGGCGCCCCGGCCATCGGTACCATAGACGAATGGACCTATCGACGGTCCTCCCACTGTTTCATCAGCGCTCAGCAAAGTGGCTGCCGCTGCATCGCCGAACAAAGTTGCCACGCTGCGGTCAGCGGGATGAATATGCTTGCTGTAGGTCTCCGCCATGATGAGCAGCACGTTTTTTGCCTGCCCCGTTTCAATCATGCCCTTGGCGATGCCGAGTCCGTAAACAAAGCCCGAGCAGCCGAGATTGAAATCGAATGCGGCTACAGAAGTGCGCAGACCGAGCCGTGTCTGCAAAAGGCAGGCGGTGGTAGGCAGGAAGTAGTCCGGGGACTGCGTGCAGAGCACGAGTGCATCAATCTCGTCACGGCTGCATGCACCAGCGTCGAACAACTGGTTCGCCGCTTTTTCCGCGAGATCGGAAGCGCATTCATCACCAGCGGCGATGTGGCGTGTCGCGATCCCGGTTTTGGCAAGGATTCGATCGGCCGTCAACTCTGGGAATGTTTCTTCGAGAGCTTGATTGGTGAGCGTGCGTTCAGGCAGGTAATACTCGATGGCGCGGATGCGTGCGTAGCTCATTGTGACTGAAAGCATGTCGTGAGGGGTCAGGCAAGACCTTTGGCTTGATGGAGCAAGTCTGTCTGCCATGCTTTAAGTATTCGGGCAGAGCCGTCGAAACGGGAACTTAGAATGCGACGATGAAGTCCGGTCACTGTGTAAACGCAGGAACGTGGCAGCAAGAAGGGGCTGGTGGAGGCCGCCAGTGGACCCGACAAAGTCGTAACTGCGGTGGAAAAGCCAGCGGCCTCGACTGCTGCAAGCGCTTCGGGACAGATGTCCTCAGGCTGGCCATTTGGGAAGGCGTAGTGGTGGCAACTGCCGGTATGCTTGGTGATAAGATCGCGGGAGGTGGTCAATTGCCGGCGGATTTCATCACGTCCTTGGGACTGGTTGAGGGGGAAATGTTCGTGCCCGTGGGCACCGATCACAGCACCGGTGCAATTGACTTCTCTGACTTGTTCCCAAGTCATGAACTGGTCGCTGGTGAAGCGTTCCCGAATGTCGGCCCACTGGTCCGCTGACAAGAGTTTCATCAACTCATGTGTAAGCGTGATGCCTGCTGAAGTAGTGCATTCTTTGAGCGCGGAAGTTATCCTGGCAATGGCCCGAAGGCGCTGCGGTTCGCTATCGAGGGCGAGTTCTTGGTCGACGCCGGGGAGTTTGCACGATTTGCGGTCAGTGAGGGTCAGAGCAGCCCGCGCAACGAAAGTCGGCAACAGTATGCCGGTGCCTATCGCGCTAGTCGTCAGATAGATGGTGAAGGGAATCCCCATGCTGCTAAGCAGCGGGGCCACCATCGTTGCGTTGTCGCGGTAGCCATCGTCAAACGTAAGCATCACACACCGGCTCAGGTCCGGCTTACGAGTTTGAAGCCTCGCATGCAACTCGTTTGCATCTATCAGATGAAAATGCCGCTTCAAATGGTGCACTAGGGGTTCAAAATTTTCGAGCGTGGAATGAAGCATTTGGATCCTCGGATCAATGATCTTCTCCTGCACGCCGTGGAAGAACAGAATGAGTGGCTGGTACAGAGGGCCGTCGGCGAGGATGCTTGCTGTTTTATTCAGCAGGGGCCTCTTATAAAGAGTGGTAACTACTTTTCGAAGAACCGTGTTCATGCGTGGAGAGCGTTCTTTGAAGCGTTTCAAATTCCAATGTCGCCACAGTTCAAAGGCCAGCAGACGCCATCAGCAGGCAGTTCCATTTCCTTGGGCAGGTGCATGTAAAAGCGCTGGGGAGCAATGCAATTTCGTGACAATCGGAAGCTGCCGCAGGCTCGGCCAATGTTCGTTGAAAAATGAGGTACACGAATCACGCTGAAACTATGCTTGCGCGCAGTTTTTACAATCAAACGAATCATCTTTTTGAAGGATGCGTCGGGCGCATTCCAAGGCCAGAAATCCATGACATGCAACGAGCCGTCATCGTAATGCGTGGCGAGCGCAAACAATCCCTTTTCATCATGCTCGCCAGGTATGAAAAACCACGTAAAAGGCATTGTTGGATTTTCCAATGCATACCAACGATAGTAGAGAGAGTCTCTTACTGGGCCGTGTTTGCACAGGTGTCTCGTTGCCTGCCAGGTTGCATCGGCCGAAGCCATGGCGGCCTCCACATCAACGGTGCGATCAGGGCAGATAAACCGGGGCATTTCAACGAGGCGATTGGGTAGCGACAACACTCGACGACCCACTGCAACCAGACTTGCTGCAATGACAGTGACCTCGATGTGATCTCGAATCAGCGTCCATCCACAGTATTTGAGCAGAGGGAGGATGGAATCAATGGGGGTGCCGTTGAGATTCACGGCTCCAAGGAAAAGTGAGTCGCTAAAAAGTATTAAGGGAACGCTTTGACTGCGGAATTCCTTTAGAACCCGCCATGTCGATCGAATGGTGGCGATGGCTTCTTTTTCGGAGAGCCAAATTCGGATGGGAATCGTGCAAATAATGCCAACAACGCGATTATCAGTTGATACCTTCGCACCGTAACTCGACAAATTTGAAAATGCCGGGTTAGCTTCCCACCAGTGAGTGAAACGACTTTTCCAAGATTTTTCGGACCGAACACCCGTTGGAAAATCCCAAAACAATTCACCAATGCCGGGCAGTTCTTCCCGCTCTAGCTTCGAAAATTGAAATGTGTCGGAATTCGCCATATTGAAGTGACGCAATACTCCGGAAAAAGGAGTTTGTCGTAATGCAAGGAAGAGGCCATTTGTCGTCCTTTAAGGTAGGTGTCGGTATCGTGAAATTGACGTGTGATTGTTGCATTCCAATGCGTGTGGCTTGATACAAGAACGAAAATACGGCTCTTTTCACCCAAAGCTATTCAAATGCTCTGGAATAATCGCGGAGATCTAAACTTTGATTTAGTGTTCTCAAATGGGCCTGTTATTCGCGTGCTACTTCATGGTTAGTCCACCATCGATAACGATTGACTGGCCTGTCATCCATGCCGAGGCGGGGCTAAGGAGAAAGCAGATCGGCAGAGAAATATCTCGCGGTGTTCCCAATCCAAGAGGGTATGCTTGCTTCGCGGCTTCCAACTCTTTCGCGGGAAGAAGGGTCTGCATTTCAATGGTCATCTCCGTGTGTACAAAACCAGGTGTAACACAGTTCAGCCGGATATTTTCTTTAGCCAGTTCCAGGGCCAATGGCCTAGTGATTGCGATGATCCCGCCTTTGGATGCGGCGTAGGCAGCCATTCCTGGATAGCCGCGAATGCCACTAACTGATGAAGTAAGTACGACACGGGCCTCAGGCATGGAGCGGATGTTTTTTTGACGGAACGCCTTCACAAGACTAAATGCTGACTTTAGATTCAAGTCCAGAACCTCTTCGAGTTTGTCCATATCGAGGAATCGAATGGCTTCCGTATGACTAATCCCGGCCAAATGTACGAGTCCGAACAAGGGCCCCGTTCGGGAGACGATATCTGACATCCACTGAGATGTTTCACTGTGATTGGTCACATCATGGGGGCTGATGCTATGATCGGCCTGCTGCATCAACGCTAGAGTTTCTTCCAAGCGGTTTCGATCGCGCCCAGTGAGGACGACTTTCGCGCCGAGTTGGCTCAGAACTACACACGTGTCTCGACCAATGCCGGACGACGCACCTGTGACGAGGATGGTTTTGCCGGTCAAATCTAGAGGGTTAAAAATGGCGGCCATCCTTTTTGTTGGTTAGTTTTTGATGAATTCAGGCACTGCCAGCGGCCCAAGTTTGATGGAGGAAGCAGGGAAATTGAGCCCTGTCTGATGGATATTTGGGCTGAGGGTGGGCAGCTAGTCTGCCAGTTTATCTCCTGCCAGGGCTGCTAGGTCTGCGACAGTGCGACATGCCGCCAGTGCCTGGGGAGGCGGAGGCGCGCCGAACTGCTTGTCAAAAGCGGCCAGAAATGCAACCACCGTCAGGGAATCCCATCCTGCGATTTCACTAAGGATTTCATTTCCTGTGATGGTTGCTGGGGGGGATTCGATAATCTCATCGATTAAACGGTGGAATTCAATTTTGTTCATGGATAATTAAATATGTAAAAGTTAGCGGTGGAGGATTCGCTATCAATCAGTTTGTTGCCTCGCGCCTCAGCAGCTGCGGCGCAATTTTTAACGCATTGGTTTCTAAGTGGCGTTTAGCGCTTTGTGTGAATCCAAGGCGACCCGTGTCTTGTGCCCTGGAATGATATCTTATGGATTTCGATTTCAATGGATTGCATGGTGGTTGAGTTTCTGACTCAACACACAGGCACCACAACTCAAAACTTTACTCCTAGCTCAAATCTTGAGGTGCTCATTGGGTTCGGCTTCGTGCATGCAAGGAACGAGCAAGCCCATGAAAGAACTCTGCGGACTGGGCGGTGACCATATTCAGATCTTGATAGCACTCCATCCACCGGCGGGCGGCGAGACCTATGCGCTCACGACGTTCTGAGTTGCGTTCTAATGAAACCAGCGTCTCAGACCAAGCGGCGGTGTCACGAGGCAGGCTTATGAAATGCTGGCCCTCAAAACCAAACTCGCCCCCTTCATAAGGAAAGCCAAGGAAGCGGCTGGAGACGACGGGCAGGCCTGAAGCCATGGCTTCAAGGACTGCATTCGGAAGGCCTTCTTGCAAGGACGGGAATGCAAATACATCGGCGGCACGATAGTATTCCTGCACCGTGAGGTTGTGTGGCAGAACACGCACATCACAAGTTTGACTCACTTCTGCCAGGCGCTGACTGAAATGATCAGCAAAAGCTTTATAGGCACACTTGTCCGCTGCGGCTACACCTGGGCGGTTCGCATCACCGCCAACGAACAGCAATGTAGCTTTTAGACTGTGCTTGGCCATCATTTCTTCCCAAGCATCCAAGAGAAAATCCACGCCCTTTCTTGCTGTGGCACCACCCACGAAGAGTACCACCAATCTGTCCTTTGGCAGGTTCAGTTTTTGACGCAAATCCGCCTTTTCTTCAGCGTTGTCAACCGGCCGGAACCGCGACAAGTCAACACCGGTGACGATGACTTTTGCCCAAGAAGGAGGTTTGCCAGCCATTGCTGCCATGGCTTGGGCTGACACTTCAGAGTTGGCGTGCAGAGCGGTGACGGGCTTGTACCATTCACGCAAGCGGAGCGTGCGTATATGTTCACGGATTGAGAAGCGGCGTATGGGGTCCGGGAACATATGGACGGGCATGACCGAGGCAATGCCGCTTGCCGTGGCTTCATGCAGTAAGCGTGTGCTTGTGGGAGTTAGCTCGGTGGGCATGAGCAGCGACGCTTCACCATTGTTATGTCGGGTAGCTGCAATGGTGGAGATTGCGAATTTTAAGGCCTCATCGTTGCCATAACTTTGGGGGCCGAGCTGGGAATGTTTGGCGAAGCGATGCCAGAAACCGTATTCGAATTCCTCCGTGCCAGGTTGCTCCTCGCTGCCGCAGGGGATGCATACATGAAAAACCACCCCGTTTTTGCGCCATCTGCTGGTGTAATTCAGAACTTGAAGAAAACCGCCTGCCCGAATTTTTCGCGGATCGCTTGGATTGGTTGGGCCACCGAATTCGCGTACGGTAAAATAAAGGTGGGTCTGAGGCTGCTTATTATGATTCATAACGAGGATGACGCTTGCTTACTCAAGATGGGACTGGCTCCCGATGCCTGCGCTGGCGGCGGCAGGATCTTTGTGCCAGCTGGCGCGGCGAAGCCAGTTTTCGATCCAAGGCTTTGGCAAGGAGCTTTTGACGAATACGTTTTCGCCGATTGCACTGAGGAGGCCCGGAAGAGAGCTGCTTGGGTGGGCTCGCCCGCCAGATCTGGACCCTATGCTGAAGTCACTTTGCTGCGGACAATGATAGAAGGATCTCTCATCAAAAGTTTTCCTGTCTGCGAGGCGGGAGGACATGAATTGATCACTCACTTTCACGAGTGACATGCAGCTTGCGAAGGCCTGGGAAAACTGAGAGACGTGTTCTAAGATGCCGTCTTCATGGTCCAAATCACAAGTCTGATCAAGATGCAGTCCCCACTTGTGAGTGACCAAGCTGCCCAGACGTCCTAGTGGCAGAACGAAATGCATTGGCATTTGCTGCTGATGGGTGAAAGCGAGCAGAGCGGCTCCATGGAAATCCAGACTCATTGGGCTGGTTTGCTAGCTTGTAATAATTGCATGCGCAACCGGTATCATGCTTCGATCGATGGCGATGGTCTGGATGGGAATGCGACATAGCCAGATGAGCCCTTTTGCGAAATTGTCTTGGCTGGAATGCCTGATACGACGGCGCGGGGTGAAACATCGTGAATCACCACGGAATTCGGAGCTGTGACGGAATCGTCCGCGACTGTAATGGCACCGAGAATTGTTGCTCCGCAGCCGAGATACACACGATCACCAATGATCGGGCAGCCCGGGTTCTTGCTGCGTTTGTTGGTTTGACCAATCGTGACACCGTGACTCAGGGTGCAGTCCCGTCCAATTTCAGCGTGGGTGTTTACGATGATGCAGCACAAATGGCCTAGATAGAGGCCCGGGCCGATCTTCGACTCGAAGCTGATGTAGGTGCTGTATTTCACCTGCTGCCGGCGGTGCCAGCAGCGAAAGAGATGATAGATCACCCAGCGGCTCCACCATTGAGCGCGCAGGAATGCGCACCATCGCATGACGACCGTGAAACGAAAGCCGCTCTCCTGAAACCATTCCTTGAAAAAGTTTTTCCAGCCAATTCGTCCTTCGTAACGGAACTGGTCGGCCGCGATCAGGGTGCGCAGTTCAGTAAAGGTCATGGGGTGGCGGGTTTGCTGACGCAGATGTTCCAGCCTAGGGAGGAACGTTGTTTCGTATCGAGGTGGTCGATGGCTTTGAAAAAAGTTTTCAGTACGAGGCCAAACATCACACGGCACACGGGCACGACTATGGTTTTCAATAGCCTGGGAATCTTTGATTCCCGGATCACTGGTACGGTATAGTGGAGCATATGTGCGGCAACACAGAATGCGCCGCCCTGTGATTCGAGCGCGATCGTCTTGAACCCGGCGTCTGTGAGGCAAGTTTCCAAGGCGTAGCGGGTGAAGTTGAAGTAGTGTGGCGGTGCGCCGTCAGTGAGCGTGTGTGTGATCTGTGGCACCGTCACTATGGCTACGCCGCCGGGTTTTAAAACACGGTAGAACTCGGCGCATACGTGGTCAGGATTGCGGATGTGTTCCAACACCTGAACGCAGAGCAGCAGGTCAAACTCTGCATCGGGGAATGGCAGTGCATGAAGATCAACGACGTGATCGACGCCTTCGTTTGCCTTAGCATCACAAGTGGTTAGTGTGGCACCGGAGGCCAAGATCTCGAGGCGGAACGTTTGCTCGCTCAAGTTGCCCGACCCAGCATCCAGAACCTTCATTCCAGCAGTCAGACGGGACACCGCCTGCGCCGTGATGAACTGATTGATGCTGAGCCGGCTTTGCTCCCGGTCGTTGCGAAGGCTGGGTTTGTGCATTGAATGGCAGAGTTCTACGTTTGGTTTGCCAAAGTCCACGGCCTGATCGATTGCCATCAGTTATGCTCCTTCTCGGCGATGACGACTATTTCGTCACCCGTGCTGATGGCCGTGCCCACGTAGTTGATCAGCGGTTTGAAGTGCCGTGCGATGCGGGGAATGAGGGGGACTCGCTCTGGGCCGTTCTCCGAGGTTGATTTTTCCTGACGCCATTCTGCCAGCAATTGTTCTTCCGGCTTCAGCAGTCGCTGAAGTTTCGCCAGTTCGATGTTGTATTGGTAGCTGGTCACTTTCAAACCGGCGCGCTCCAGCAAGGCGGTGTAGGTGCGGTGATCGAAGAACGAGGTGTGCTTCGGCGGAGGATCACCGGTAAAGCGATGGGCAAACCTCCAACTAGGCGCGGCGAACTGAGTGGGAACCACGGTGACATGCGCGCCACCTGGCCGCAGCACGCGAGCCATTTCCTGTGTCAAGTCAAGCGGGCGGCGGATGTGCTCCATGACATGGCTGCTAAAGATGACATCGAAGTGATTGTCCGGGAAGCTGGCGTCTTCTAGTCGTCCGTTGAAGACATTCATGCCCAGTTCAGTGCGGGAAAACTCGGCTGCCCATGGTGCGATCTCCACGCCATAAGGTGTCCAGCCACACTCGCGCGCCACGAGAAGGAAAAATGCGGCACTACAACCCACGTCCAAGAATCGTCCGTTTTGTTTGAATCGGGCCAGCTTATTGAGAAGCGCAATCATCTTGTCCCGGTTGCGCACGACATAGCGTCCATTGCATTTTTGATAGGTGGGATGGACATTAGTGTCGGCAAACGAAGCGTCATAGAGTCCGGAGTCCTCGCTGTCGAAAGAGTCTGCAAAACGGAATCCACATTTTTGGCACTCAAAGATGCCGGGCACGTTACGAACAAGAAACTCAGTCGTGTCGTCTGACTCGCAGAGGGGGCATGGATGAAGGGGAGGGCTCATGAGGGGGGATGTCTATAGGATATAGAGGGGGTTAAGTCTGCTGATAGCCGAGGAATTGATCGGCAGTGCACAGGATGTAGCCCTCAGCGTAATCGACGCGATGGGGCATGCCGCGATAGCGATTCAGTGACAAGGTGCGTTCGATGTAGTTGCGGTTCCGCTCACATTCCTTGTTGTTGAGGTTCAGCTGTGATCGGAAGACTTCCATCAACGCGCGTTTCTGGTTGATAAAGGCTGAGATGTCCACCAGGAGGTTCGGGATGAGTGTGTTCCAGACCTCGTATTGAAGGATCATGCCGTCATAGCAGGTGCTGCGCAGAGCCTTGTCCACCGCGAGATTGAGCCGCATGTGGTCCAGGTGGCTATCGAAGATCGAGGGTACGCAGATGAGGTCGGGCTTTACATCCTTGATCAGCTTTTCGATGACGGCGATGGATTCTTCCACGACAACCGGTTCGCTGGCGATGGGAAAGCAGTCCACCTGATGGGTCTTTGCGCCGAGGATTTCCATCATGCGCTTGGCTTCTGGAACGCGGATGGGGTCCTGCCCGCGGCTGAACCAGGTAAAGGTCACTTGCGATCCGCCCGCCGCGAACGCTGATAGCAGGCCGCCGAGTCCGAAGGCTTCGTCGTCTTGATGCGGTGCGAGCAGCACCACATTGCGAAAGCGCAGGGCCATATCCGCCCCATCAATGCCATCGGGCCAGGAGCCGACGTTGTTCCCCATAAACGTCCGTGTATAGCGAAGCAGGTTTTGCACCTTGTGGAACTTATACTTGGAGTGGAGTCGCTTAAGTGTTGCAAGCATGAGAATGCGTAACTTTTACGCATTCGAGGTGCTGAAGCAATGGGGAGTTTTGTTTGTGATTATAAGAATCCATCGCTGGACGGTGCGGGTGGATCATGCATTTATCGCCTGCTCCCATCATGTCCCTGTTCAAGTCCTATCAATACCTAGCGCGTGTTCGTGTTCTGGAGGCCCAGTATTCGCCGCTCGTTCGCGAGTCGCTAGGCTGGGCTAATGTAGTGAGAGGGGTGCTGTCGGGCAAGCCATCGGTGCGGGCGGCGAAGCTGACGCGAGGGATGGCGCTCATGGTTTCCGAGTGGTCGAAAAACAAGGTGTGCAAAATGCTGCGGCGGAGCCCTGGGATCGACGCGACGAATGTATGGCGGGATACGATGACAGACCACCATCACTTTGGTCCGCTCATGCGGAAGCTTCCGGGACTGAGCCGATCCATCGTGCTGAAGGCACCAGCGGCGAACGGCGAGAAGGGGATACTCTTGCTCACTTTCGAATACAATTGGGCTCGCCTTCTTGTCGGAGCGGACAATGAACAGCTGCGGTGGATTACCGAACGTTTTCACATCGTGCTTTCATCGAGTTCGTCGCCGACAAACTACGCAGCCCTCTCACTGGCTCTTTCCCGGATACCAGGCACTGTATTTGTGCAGGCATGCAACCCTGACGAGTATGCGAGCCTTGAAGGTTTTCATCCCCGATTGAAGTGTCTGCCCGTGATGCCATGTGATTGGATCATGCCCGACCTTTACCAGCCCAAGCCAATGGCTGAACGTACCCGTGACATCATGATGGTGGCGTTCTGGGGGCCGGTTAAGCGACATTGGGAATTTTTTGACATGCTGACGAAGCTGCCTGCCGACCTGCGCGTGACGATGGTTGGGCAGACGGATGGTATCAGGAACAAGGACGACATGATCCGCATTGCCCGTGACCTTGGCGTGAAGCAGGAACTGGAGGTGTATCAGTCCATTCCTATCCAGCAGGTGGCGGAATTGCAGTGCGACGCTAAAGTCTCAGTGATCATGACGCGCCGTGAGGGATGCTGCGTCGCGGCAGTGGAGTCTTTGTTTGCAGGCAGTGCGCTGGCGATGCGTGCTGACGCCCACATCGGTCCCCTGGCATACATCAATGAGCAGACGGGGATGCTGCTGCGCCCTGGCCGCGTGGCGAAGGATATGGCCACGCTGCTGGAACGCGCACCGAGCCTGCGACCGCAGGACTGGGCGAGTAAGAATGTCTCATGTTATCGCAGCCTGGAGAAGTTGGATGCCTACTTCAAACAGGTGGACGCTCAAGAAAACCGAGCTTGGACGGGTGGCATTGTACTCCCCATTTGGCGACCACATCCCACCTTCGCACGGCCTGAAGATCAGGCCATGCTTCGGCCGGTGTATGCAGAACTGCATGAGCGCATACCCGCAGTCTTTCCGGTGGATCTCATCACTGAAAGCTGGCGGTAGTGAATGGCAGAGGCATTCGCACAGTGCCCGAAGCTGGCTCATCGTGGGTGCTGGCGGGGAAACTGCTGGTAGAACTAATCGGGCTGGACCAACGGGCACCTTCCTTCTCGTGGCCGGGTGTATACCTCCATTGACTGCATCCATGGGCAGCTCTATTGACAGGCGAACTCTGCAGATTGTGTGACAACGGTTGAAAAGCCGTCGCTTAAGCGGCTTTCGCCGGTGCTTCGTTGCTTTGACCAGACGAGCAGTCCATAACTACCAATATTGTCTTTGGAGGTTTTTGAAACACTGCCTAGTATCACCTCAACGCCGCACTCTCTCTTCTGTGGATTTTCGCATCGCTCAGTTTTTCTTGTTTTTATATTTTATCCGCCCACAAGATTGGTTGGGGGGGCTGATCGGGGTCAATGTTATTAAGCCATTGATCCTGGCTTGGATTGCTGCACTGATGGTGCGAAAAGAGAGGTCGCCTGTCCATAAATTGCTTTCGACACCTCACGACTGGCTGATGCTCGGTTATTTCGGCTACATAGTGTGGAACGCGCCTGATTCGATGGATGCCTTCAAAAGCTTCCTGCCGGTAGTCATCTTCTATGTGTTCACCGTGCAGTCCCTCACAGACTGGGAGCGAGTTTTAGCCTTTCTGAAAACTTGGAATATCATGGTTGTAACGGTGGCGGCAATTGGCGTGGCAAGTCTTTACGGGATCGACATCACCGGTGCTAAGGATATGACCGATCAAAATTTTGGGAGGCTTGCCATTGGGACCTGGATGTGCGACAACCCAAACGCCCTTGCTCATACCGTTGCTGTGGCCATCCCCCTGAGTTACTTTTTGTTCTTTTGGAGAGGTGGCCTAAATGGCAGAACGGTGTATTTCCCGCTCTGTGCCGTGCTCGTCTGCATGTGTATGTATTACACCGAGTCCAAAGGCTCATTTCTCGTTGGAGGAGGACTGGTCGTTTTAATTTTCGTGATTGGAAGACCGATGGCTATCAAATTGTTTGCCATCTCATCTGCTTCTGTCCTAGGGGTGTCCGCGTTAAGCTTTCTTCCTCGAATGTCGAGAATGGACAGCCTCAACTCTGAAGAGGGAGTGATGGGCCGGTTGATGGCCTGGAGGATCGCTAGGGACGTGGTGGATACCAAGAGCACAGGAGAAGGGTGGCAGCAATTTGTTGCCTTGATTAACTGGGAAGGACAAATCATTCCGAAAAGCACCCACTCCAGCTATGTTCATGTCGGTGCTGACCTAGGCTTGTATGGTCTCTTCTTGTTTGTTGCGGGACTTTGGACGGCTTGGCGTACCCTGGTCATGGTCTATCCGTTTACCTTCGATATGGATACCAGAGAACGCTGCCGCCGCTGCGGGCTGATCCTGCTGTGCGCCTATGCGGTTTCCAGCTGGATGATTAATCGCCAGTATCACACGGAGTATTTCCTGCTGATCGCTGTGGCCGCTTCGATTCACCGGCTTTGCCAGGCTGAAGATGCTTTGGCGACAGCAGAGTCTGCGGATTTGATGAAGGGTGAGGAGGATATTTCGGTGGATGTTACGCGCTGCGTACAGGTGGAGGATGATCAATGCCTGCCTGTCGTTGGTGAGGTCGAGGGCGATTCTGCGGAAAAACGCCCCTTTTGGAGGCGGTTAGATCTGATAGATCTGGCCGCCAGCGCGGGTCTCACTTGGCTCGTATTAGCCATTTGGGATTATGTTCTCGAAACCATGTAATCGACAGCCTTCTTTCCCACCGAGCTTCACTAACGTTTGGTTCGAATGCTATGAGGCGAATGGTGAGGCCTTTTTAGTCGGCGGCTCCTTGGCTTCCTCCTCGGTTTCCCAGTTGGAATCGTAGTAGCTGGATGAGTAGTAGTAATAGTAGTAGTGATTGGCCCGTTTGGTGAAGTCCACTCGATTGAGGACAAACCCGTAGAAGTGGGCACCCAGTTTTTGGAGCGCAAAAAAGGCGTCCTCGACGTCTTTTCTCGGAGTGCTGTCAGATTTGACAACGAGAACCACTCCATCAGCATGGTTTTGCAAAAACGCTGTTTCACTGAGACCCAGCACGGGAGGGGTGTCCAAAACGATGCGGTCAAACGCCCCCTTGAGTTTCTCAAGGATATTTGAAAACACTGCAGTGTTGAGCAGTTCGGTTGTGCCAGGTACAACAGCGCCGCGGGGAATCAGCCACAAGTTGTCAGCGGGAGACTTCTGAATGCACTGCTCGATTGTAGCCGCACCGGTGAGCAAATCCGTCATGCCGGGATGATTGACAATTCCCGCCACTTTGTGAACACGCCCGCGCCGCAAGTCACAGTCAATCACCAAGGTTCGCTCACCCAAAGAGGAGAACGCCCAAGCGGTATTGACAGCAACCGTGGTTTTGCCCTCACCCGGGCGCGCACTGGTCACCATCATCACTCGCATGTCCCCTTTGGGACCTTTGTTCAGAATAATGCTGCTGCGGATCAGTCGAAAGTTTTCCAGCAAAGCGTTTGGGGTGGTGGCTCCCACGGTGGGTGAACGATTGATGTCCTCCAAAATTTTTGGATCGGTAAGTGGAACCAGTCCGATGCCGGGAATTCCCAGGCTGACTTCAAACTCATTAAGATCTGAAACAGATGTGCTGAAGCGTCGGAACAGATAGGGAATTCCGCCAGCGAGGCCAATGCCCAGCATGCACCCCATCATGGCCAGTTTGGATTTGCTGGGAGAAATAGGGATCTCGCTGCGAACTTCGATGAATCCTCGGAATTCAATGTCAACCGCCGCGCCATCGCCCCCGAATTGCAGACCTTCGATTTGCTTGCTGAGCTCCTCGTATGCCTTGTCCCAAGCAAGCTGCCCCTTTTTCATGAGGTCATAGCCCATTTTTTTCTCGTCGAAAGACTTGGTGGCTTTATGATAATCAGGCAGTTTTTCCTCGAGAGTCTTGATGGATTCCTTTGTACGGGCGTATTCCAGTGAGAAGGACTTGCGGGCCACCTCAAGTTCCAAATTCAGTGCTGAAGTCACCTCCCGTAGTTCCTCATTCATCTTGATCATCTCCGGATGATCTTCGAGAAACTTAGTGCGTGTTAGTCGCATCTTTTCCTCCAGAGTTCGCTTCTTCTTTTCGAGATCTTGCCAGGGCTCGAGACCTTCTACCATATCCGGCTGCACCACAACCTGGGTGCTTTGGGGGGTTTTAGTGGGGCTCGAAAAGGTAAACGGTGCTGTGGATGTGCCTGAATTCCGTACAATAGTGCCCGAACTCAGCGGATCAGCGGACGCGGTATCAGCCGGCAGGCTGGTCAGCAAGGCCAGCATTCCGACTTCCCCCAGCACGGATTTTTGATCATTCAAAATGTTATTAACTCGGTCCATCTCTCCGAGTCGATAACGCATTCTGACCAGTTCCACAGGAACGTTGCTGAGGCGCTCAAGCTCAATCTGCGCACTCGCCAGCGCACTTTCTTCTTCAAATTTCAGCTGAGTATCGAGCTGAGCGGACACTTTGGCTCGAACGACGGAAATTTCGTCCACGTAGCGTTTGATGGCCTTTTCCCGGAAATCGATTCTTTGACGCACTCTGACGGCTTCGTAAGTCTCCGCGAGGGCTGCTGGCAGTTCACGCACGACACGTGGTGTGAAACCGACAATGCCCAGTTCAATGTGGGTCGAATCTAGAATTCCGATGCGAACCGCTGGCACCAGCGATTCACGCAAATTGTTATAACTCGTTGATTCGTCTGCCAGCCCAAGCGATTTACTCGCCTCAAGAACCATACGCCCACTGCCCAGTTCAAGCAGGATGGAGCGCATCAAGTGATAATCGATAGAGCGCCCTCCCCCTTCTGCGGTTCGCGAGCTGTCCACGAATTGATTGACTCGGAGCAAGGCTGTGGACGAAAAAGTGGGACGGGTATAAATAAAGCCAATCAGGCCGCCCAAGAGACCTAAGCTGAACAACAGCAGCATCAATATCAAATAATCTTCATAGCTGAGCAGAAAGCGCAAAAAAGTGTTGCCGTCCACTTTGGGGGCTGCAGTGACTGACTTTTTGTTCGGAGGCGGCATGCGGGGCAGTAGAGGGTGATGCAAAGCTTACAGCGACTTGCTAAGTGAAGATATGAGTTGGAAGACTTTCAATGTTGTCCCCTGCGCATAGAATGCACGCCAGAGAGAAAGTCATGTCAAAAGCCGAACACCTTTTCCGGCACATGGATGATATCCCCTTCGCCAACCGGCGGGTCATCAGCAAGCCCCAAGGCCACTTTGCGAATATCAATGATGGCCCGCTGCCGTCTGCCAGAAGCATTCACTCGCATCACCTCAACGCGCTGATCTTGCGCGAGGCGGCCCAACCCGCCAGTGATGAGCAGTGTCTCGTAGATGCCAAGCGAATGTCCATCCGAACTCGGCACAAAATGGGTTCCCGGCTGTTTCACCGCTCCGGTGATGTAAACCATGATCTTTGGAACGGTGGAGGCTGCTCCGGGCGTTGAAGCGAACTGGGCGCTCTTGCTCATGCGTTCCACCAATACGGTGGCCTTAGTTAACTGAGTTCCTTGCAAGGCTTCTTTAACCCGAGCTTCCGCCTCGGCACGGGATAGTCCAGACACTGAGATGCGTCCAGCCCTGGGAATGACGATGTATCCACCTTCACGAACTGGATAGCTGTTGTTAAGAGTCGCATCTTCCTTGACAAACAATTCGAGATTGTCGCCCGCCAGAAAAACATCCTTGGCGATTGGTGTCCGCACCACATTTTCAGACATGCCTGACAGAGGAGGGAGATCGCCTGACGAGGGGTCTCGATGCGAACACGCTGAAAAAGTCGACACGATCAAAAACACACAACTGGAAGGAAAGCTACTGAGGCGGCGAAAAGATGGCATAGGATTTGGATATCACTTTTGCAAGGTCATCCAAGCAATCAAGCAGATGTGAGAAAAAGCTGTCGTTCTGATCAATGACACCTAATCGGTAGGTGGGTTGGATTCCAGCTGCGAGAGCATAGCTGGAAGTGGGAATCCACAATCAGGATCAATATGTCCATCCTGGAGGGGCAACCCAGACACCTTCGTTGTTGTCATTGATGAACTGCTTCGTGGTCGGCTTTGGCTGCACAGTTACTAGAATGTGATCGAATGACGTCCGGAAGCTTTTAATGTTGGAGAGGCGATTTACTCTTTCCGCCACTGGCTGTGGCTCTGGCTGTTTGGCCGAAGTCACTTCGGCGGCAGCCGCTGCTGTGGCATTGGCCGTATTGGCACGTTGGCCCTCAGATTGCAGCGCACGGTGAGAGACCGTGCAAAGCACGCGGACGTCTCCAATGTGTTGTGGAGAGGGCTTCACCCCCTCTACGTATACAGCCCGTGGCACGGTCATGGGCAGGTTGTAGGGGTAGGTTTTGTACTGGGTGGTGAACTCAACCACACGTTTTGCAGGATCTCTGGAGTCCAGCAGCAGTGTCTTTTTGTCCTTTTCCTTCCAGACACGTATGTGGCCCATGGATTGAAGTTCCTCGTCCATGGAGGCAAATTCTCCGGATTTGACTCCACGATTGATGCCTTCCACTTCCAATGTCACCACCACTTCACCTTCAAAATCCACGCGGTAAGGCAGCAGACGGACGACGAAACGGGTCATTTCTCCCACACCCAAGATCATTCCCGGCGGCGTCGCTTCAAAGGCTCCATTATCAGCCGGATCAATGTTTTGAATCATGCCATCATGGTTCATGTCTGCATCGATATCCAGTTTGGCAATCTGGCGTTCTGCGTCCAAAAAGGAGTTAACTCGCTGACCGAAATACTTGTGGAAACTTGAAGGCGCATCCTTGTTGGTTTGCAATGATGGCGAGTCTTCAGCTTTGATACTTACTGAAAGTGCTGATAATACCCAGGTGCAAAGACACACAGCGGAGCGTGTGAATGAATGAGTTGGGGAATGCAGTGAGTCCATGGGAGTTATATACACTAAGTGGTTAAGAATGGAAAAGGAACTTGTCGGTGGTGGATTTCACAGGCAAAATTAAAAATACCTTCTGATCGTAACGCCGATAAGATGTTCGGAGAATCTTGCGGGGTTGTCGACCTGATAATCTTCATACTGATAAAACAAACTGCCGGTAAGACGCATTCCAAGCTGCTGTGTAGCAGTCACCATATAGCGCCATCTGTCACCGGTAAGCGTGCTCTGGCTGAACTTGTCATAGATGATCGATGCATTTAGTTGGGTAAAATCCAAGGGTTGGTAATTGAACGCAACTCCTACAGATGTTCGCCGGGCGGTCTGCATGGTGAGAAGGTTGGTTTCGCTGTCCGCGTATTGAATGAATGCATTCCCGTATGAACGGCTGTTAAGGCGTTGGTTTATGCTGTATTGCGCATATCTTGACAGGAGCGCTTCGCCAACGACATTGTTGTGGAAAACGGTTTCTCCTAGGCCAAAGGACTGAGTCGTGTTCTGGGTGAGTGAATGCCTTAAGTCGATATTCCAAATAAAACGGTTCCCACTCGATCCACGCGCCCCGGCTCCTGTCATGAAGAAATCACCTACGCTTCCCAGCCAGTTGAGATTTTCTGTTAGCCTTCCGGTTAAGCTCAACAAGAATTGATGCATAACGCTATCGGATCCACCGTAAGCATACATGTCGTAAGAAAATCGTGGTGCGAACGGAATCTTGGAGCCCTCATAACCCAAGGCCACGCCTATGTTTTCTAAATTTGCATGATTTCTGAACTCATAGCCTTGCCAAAAATCCACATGACGTCCTGTAATCCACAACCTCCATGAATTGTCAAATACGAGCGTCGATAAGGACATGCCAATGGTATTCCCAAACCTTGCATAACCTGAGTTTTGGAATGAATTGGTTGGTCCAGGTGTCTGGAAGCCATAAAAATAACGGCCCGCCCTGTCGTATCCGTTGACAGTCGCCGACGAAAACCAGTTTAAGCTCGATTGCCCTATGAATTCGTCATAGAAGAGCACGTCCCAAGAACCTAGGGTTTTGCTGTAATTTAAACGGGTGAACAATGCGGGTCCTCCGCCCCCTCCGCCAAATTGTAGAGCAAAGCGATTTGTAAAAGGGAGATACATGAGATCCGCTACTGCAGAAAGGTACAGGGAGTCGGAAATTCGGAGGACTCCACGCACGCCGACATCTACATAGGCAATGACTCCGTCTCCTTCGTCTCCTCTGTTTCCCGTGGTATTGAGGTTGCCATTATAATCTGACCATATGGCTCCTGCGCCCACCCATAAGAGGTCGAAATAGAGGGGGCCAGCTTTGACGGTGGCCAGTTCTGGCGCAAATGATCGGGTGAAAATACCACCCAAATTACCGTCTACCGTTAGGGAGTTGTTATCCATCTGACTAAACTGCATTGTCCACGCATCATGCGGAGTCAGCCAGCCGAGGGTCTGGTTCAAGGGTCTGAAAAAATTCTGATTTCGCTGGTAAAAATCAGGATCCGAATCCTCATAGGGGAACAGACCTGAAGCAGTTTGCATACCTGCATCGGGGCCTTCCGCATTGCCCAGGGCTGCTCCCTGAGGAGATCTGGCGTTGTAAGCGCCTCGGAGCAAAGCGCTTTCTCCCAAGGTGGGAAAGTAACCTTGTCCTCCTCTGGTCGTAGGTAGCGTGGGCTCAACAATAGTATCCTGTGCCCCAGACTGTGTTGCACAAGCACAAAACAATGCCATAAACAGAGCGGCAGCTGTTGGTAGTTGATTTGTGATCATGAAAAAAGAAGTCTTCTTCTGAAGGGTATTTAGAAAGGGTGTGAGTTGAGGCTGTAGTCTAATTCACGAATTCCAGTGTTTTGGGCCTTGCGGCGGGGCAGGGCTGAATTGCTTTAGAAAGTGAAAGTCTGATGATGCCAAGCAGCGGATGCAGTAAATAGCGATGCCAATTACTGGTAGAAAAGTTACGAGCAGAATCCATGCCAGTTTCAGGGCGAGGCTGGAAGTGGTTTTCTTAATGCTTAAGATCGTAGCGATGATAAAAATGAAATATATAGCGCCGAGTGCCCAGTAGACTTCCTTGCTGACGTTTTCGGGCGCAAGGGTTAAAAATTTGATTAATAAAGTTAGCATGCCATCTCAAAAAATGGGGTGTCACAATGAGCGTATACTTTGACAGTTTGTGTTTCTGCGTCTTTGTCGGGGATAACAATTAAGGATATACTCGGTTACGCTCCGGGCTGAGCTTGCAAAAGTCGGTGACCTAAACGCAGAATCGAGGGTGCTGCAAATCATAAAATGTCTTGTTTTCGGAGAATTAGCATTTGAATAAATATATATTTGAACGACGCCTGTTGTCACTCGCGGAAGATTACAATTTTTCTGGGATCCGTGGTGCTTAAGAAATACTTGCTTAATTTTTTTGGTATGTCCAAACTTGAATCCTCTGCTCACATACGGTTGCTGTTGCCGCTTTTTTCAGTTTTTTTATTGACCAATTGCGCGTCCCTTTACCCTTTCGGTGCAAGCCAGAACGGTCATTATTTCGGAGGGCAGGGTAACTCTATTACTCCTTCAGTCTACATCCCCAAGGACATTCAGCGTGAAGAGTCGGTCTTCGATCAACGATCGGGAGCTGGTAAAAAGCAAACCGTTATCTCTTACCCGTGAAACGCTTTAAGCGCCCTTCACATGGGGAGATTAAAAAAGGTTTGCAGGTCATATTTAAGCCAAGGGCGGCGACCATGCGGAGCGGAGAGGGAATTGATCCAACTTTGCCCATGACGACACAGCCCAGCCAGCGTAAATTGGGATTCACAATTCTTGAGTCTTGCTTGATGTTGGTGCTGCTGACTGCCTTCTGCTTGGTAACTTTTGCTGTCATCAAGCGGGGGCCGACCAGTGTGCGGGACGCCGATAATCCCGAGTGGAAGAAGAAAGGCGGGGATGAATCCACCATCACCCTGCCGATATCAGGCGATACTCTGCTTCCTGATGTCGTGAGAGAGCAGACTGGTCTGGGTAGCGGCCCGCCTGCGAGGTCCCAGCCAGCGGAGAAGCCACGCGCCCAATGATGATTCAATGGCTTTCGACAGCCCAGACCCAAACACTGCTGCTGACCTGACCGGGCGCGGTGCGCCCACACAGGCGACGCAAATGGGACAGGTGGACCGCATCGCGTCTCGCCTGGGTGGTAAATTGATTGTCGCAGCAGAGCAGGGGGGATTGCTTAAGTTGATCGGTCGTTTTTTTCGCAGCCTCACGCTATGGCTGACCGTGATCTATTTTGTCCTCGGGGCTGGACTCTGCTTTGCCATGCACTTCGTGGGCGAGCGCAACATCACCACCGCCTTTTTGATTTATCTACCGCCGTCGCTCTGGCTTCTCCCCCTAGCGCCGCTCATGCTGCTCGGGCTGCTGTTTTACCGACGGTGTCTGATGGCTCAGATCGCCATGGGATGTTTGCTAATGCTCTGGCTGGGTTATCCGCTCGTCAGGCTCTCTACGGCGACGGGGGATGGGGGTGAGACCCATGAAATTTCAGTGATGACCTACAACCGAGGTCAGAATATGAGCCAAAGCCTGCAGCCGTTCAAGAACGCCACCCATCCTGACATCTTGGTGTTTCAGGAGGCGGGGGGGCGGGCGGCTGGGTTTCTGCATTCTCCAGATTATGCCGAGTTTGGCCATGCAGCGGATATTGGGGAGTTCACCTTGCTCAGCCGCTACCCGATTAAAGACCGCTCTCTGGTGCCTGCTGCGAGCTTGGGTAGCGCCAGGGCTGCACGGTTTGTGATCGATTGGAACGGCAGGCCCATATCAGTCTATGTCGTGCATTTGATGACCCCACGCGATGTGCTCGGTTTTTACATGAGGGGTGCTTTCCTGTGGGGTATCCTCGGGGTTCCGGGCACTCCCGGGGCCGAGAAACGCAGACACTACCAGACGTTTTGGGACCAGCAGATCAACGATGCCAGCCAGATCATGGCGTCCGTGCGCGCAGATGCCAATCCATGCATCCTCGCCGGTGACTTTAACGCGCCACACGTTGGCTATATCCACAGAATGCTGGCTGCGGAACTGGGCGACGCCCACGCGGCGGCCGGGCATGGGTTTGGCTTTACATTTCCCGGGGTGACTCGCAATCCTTTGAGTTTGGGCGGCCCCTGGATGCGCATCGATTATATTTTTTACGACCGACATTGGAAGGCGGTCGAGTGCCTCACTGAAAAGAAACGCCCTTCACAGCATCGGGCTGTAATGGCCAGAATGCGTCTCACAGGCGGAAGTTCGAAGCCGTAAGAAAAGGAAAAGCAGTCTGGATGCGGGCCACCCGCTTACGCGCGAGCAAACATGGTCACCGAAGGAAACAAGCGCCTGGAGATCTTCTGACGAAGTGGGGCTGGCAGCCATCCCACGGCGAGTTCGATGAGGTCGTTTACCCGATTGAGAAAGCGGCTGAAAACAGGTTTGCCAAAGCGATAGACGGAAGAGTGTGAAAACCCGTGTTTTTTCAAAAGATGCCGCATGTCGCTGCTGGTCCATTCTTGAAAGTGAAAGCAGACAAGCTCGTTGCCAAAATGGCGGGAGATGTCGTGCGGGCCTGAGTAACGATGCGGCGTGTCGAAGACATAAACCCCACCTGGCTTGAGCAAGCGGTGGGCCATCGCAAAATGGGCGTCAACGTCTTCGGGGTGCAGGTGCTCGAGAAACTGATAGCTGAAGACGACATCAACTGAGGCATCCGCCACAGCAAGATTATATCCGTCATAAACGATCAGTTCGAGATTATCCGGGAATTGCTCTCCCCCTGAACGTTGATCTGATATATCGACGCCCACCACGCTGTGAACCTCTTTGGCAACAGCCGCAGCAAGTCGGCAATCGCCGGGGGCAAACTCGAGAAAAACGGAATCTTTGCGGAGGAACGGACGAAGCAATCGCATTTGAGATTCGACCTTCCGACGGCTGGACTCCGGCGTCTCGCGCCTTGTCAGTCTCGGGTGATCCGGCACTCGTTCAAACAGTTGGGTGTAAAGAGTTTTGAAAAGTTCGGTTCGCTCCTTTTGCGTTGACTGGCGCATTTGATGAGCAAGTTCCCTCTCCACTTCAAAGTGATGGCGGAGGCGTTCTGGCGTGCGTTGAACTTCGGAAGACATGGCGTTTATACGGAGGCTGGTTTGCAGCGGGTGGTCAGTTCCATGAAGCAGCGAGCGGCCTTCGTCCACGAATGATTCGTTTCGACTGCATTTCGCGCTTTTTGGGCCAATTCCATCGAGAATTTGCGGTCGTGAGCTAGGCTCAATAACAGAGCCGCAAAAGTTGCTGAATCGTCGGCAATGAGGATGTCTTCTTCATGAGTTACTGCCAGCCCTTCGGCTCCAATCGTGGTCGAGACAACAGGGACCCCCATGGCCATGGCTTCATAGATTTTGATGCGGGTGCCACCACCGGCTTTCAACGGAACCACGATGACATCACATTCCTGCACGTGACTCTGGACTTCCTCCACGGTGCCGGTGACTTCGATGCCGGGATCGTTGGTGGCAAGCTCGCGAATTTTTGCGGTTGGTTTGCGGCCGATGATTTTGAAGCGGCAGTCGGGAAGCTTTGCCCTGACGCCTGGCAGGATGTCCTGCACAAAATAAAGGGTCGCATCAATGTTCGGCATCCAGTCCATGGAGCCAAGGAATCCCATGACAAAGGGCTGGCCTTGCGCCCTGGGGGCTGCGGGTTGGAATGCATCCACATCGACACCCGTTGGGACGTGGCCCAGCACATTGGTCAGCTGGTATTCCGTGCGGGCGATTTCAGTATCCTCTGGTGAAACGGTGATGACACCTTCGAACAAGGCGGAAAGGCGGGCTTCCCAGTGATGCATCCGTTTGTATTGGATGCCAAAGTACCATCTTTTAACTGCTGAGGCCTGACTATCAGCGAGGCGCCGCCAGATCTGGGCCTCGATGTTGTGCTGAAAAAGAATCACCGGGCAACGAAACCTCAGGCCGAGGAAATTCAGAGCCGGAGCTAAGAAATCACAAATAACAAAATCAAACGATGGATCATTTGAGAGTTCGCGCAGCTTACAATGCAGTGCCTGGTCTTCGTAGCGCTGCAGTGCATAGGGACGCGTGGTGAAGATCGTGCTTTTGGCAAGGTCGAACCAGAAGCTCAGAGTACCCTTCGCGGGGGAGTGAGTTCGGATCCATATTTTCTCCGCTGCATAAGCAGCACTTTCTTCCTGCGCATGAAGCATCTCGCCTTCCGGTAAAAGAGAGAGATAAACAACGTGGTGCGCTTTGCTCATTTCTGTGAGCAAAGCGTGGGTTCTCCGTTTGCCCCCGGTGTCAAGAGGGAGGAGTGGTCCTGTTTTTACCCAGAGTATGCGCATGCGGTGGGAAGCAAAGTGAGAGTGGTTTGGGCGTCCCTCAAGCAACTTGTCCAACATCGGACTTTTTCTTCCAAAGGCTCAAGGGATCACGGCGACAGCGCAAGTAGGCGAACAAAGCACGGGCACAATTCCATTGGAGCATCAAGAAGCCAGCCGGCACCATGATCCACCGCGAACGAAGGCCTTTATAAGAACAACCGATGAGCCCTAGACTGTAGCAGAGCCCCTGTCCGGCCAGCAGCAGCCATATCAGCGGAGATTTGGGCGCGGCCACATTCAGAGCAAGTGCAGCAACCATCAGCCAGGGAACTGCAAGCCGGGCGTATTTATGCGAGAGCAACTGGATCCAGAGACGATTGCGCCAAGGCAACAGCCAAGTCGGAAACTGCTCCATCATTTGATAGTTGCCGAACAAAGTTCGTAACTTTCGCTCGGCCTCTTTGTCTGGATCGAGGGCTTGGGGGTCAAAGGCAAGGGACTCAGTGGCATAGCCTACGTGCCAGCCTTGCAGCGCTATTTGCATCGGCACCACCACGTCATCAAGAATCGTGCTCGATGGCAGATCAGTGAAAAGCTCCCTGCGAATGGCATAAATGGCTCCTGTGCAACCGATCACGGAATCGAAACGAGCTTCCCACTCCCTGAGTTTTGTCTCCATTCGCCAGTAAATGTCCACGCCCCTGCCGGCACCCGACTCAGATTGGGCGATGACGAGACGGCCGCTCGCCGCGCCGATGGTTGGGTCCTTGAATGCTTCTGCGAGCTTTTGCAGTGCGCTGGCATGAAAGGACTGACGTAAGTCAGCAAAGATGATGATCGGGTGCCGGGCGGATCGAACCGCATCATTGATCGCCGCCCACTTCCCCCGCTGGATCGGATGTGACAAAACGCGAACATTTCCTACCTCGGTGCTGGCCGCCAGAGCGGCGGAATCATCGTCGCAGCCATCACAGAACACAATGTACTCACGGTCACCATCCCATTCGCATGCATGGAGGTTTCTAAGCCGCTCCTGAATGCGACCCGCGCCGTTATGAATGCATAGCACGATGCTGATTGCGGCTGGCATGGGGTGTGTAGCCACCGGTTTCCGAGGGCGCCATCTCGCCAAAAAAAACATCCCGCAGGCATATCCGGCTTGGATGTAAACGATGGCAAGAAGAGTGATGGCCAGCAAAACTGTCATGAACGAAGCGTTCGAGATACCGCAGTGGCATGTAAAGTAAACATGCGTCTTGAACATCGGGCTAATCAGGGGCAAAAAACGGCATGTTCAAACCTTCGCACTTATCCCCGAACGCCCTGCTTTTGGAACGACCATGTTAAAGGCATTCGACAAATGGTTGTTGCCATGGCTGCGTCAAAGCATCGGCTGTTCCAAGGCGCCTGTGACCGATGTCATGCTGGCGGTGTGTGATCACTTCGAACCCTTTCATCACACGGACAAGGACGGGGCCATGCGGCGGATGAAGGCTTGGCACGACAGTCTTCCCGCCGTTACCGATGCGAACAGAGATCATGACGGGAGCGGTCCGCGGCACACCTTTTTCTACCCCGTTGAGCAGTACGATTCCGAGGTCGTGCAATCATTGGCGGCGCTTTGCCAGAAGACTCGGAATGAGGTCGAGGTGCATCTGCATCACGAGAATGACACCGCCGAAAATTTCGCAAGGTTACTTACACAAGGCAAGACCGATTTGCGCAAGCACGGACTGCTGGGCGGAAACGCGAGCGGAGAGGCCGCGTTCGGTTTCATTCACGGCAACTGGGCGCTGGACGATTCCGATCCTCAAGGAGAAGGCTGCGGGGTGAAGGGGGAGCTCGCCATTCTCAAGCAAACGGGCTGCTATGCGGATTTCACCATGCCTTCAGCCCCTCACCGGACGCAGACTCCGATTGTCAATCAGCTCTACTATTCTCGTAGTAACCTCAAAGGCTGTTCACATCATCAGGGCACGCGAGTTTCGAACGGTGAATCTGGCACACGGGGTTTGCGTGATAAAGATGATCACTTGCTGCTGGTTCAGGGGCCCCTCGGCCTGGATTGGCAAAGGCGCAAATGGGGCCTGTTGCCCCGAGTTGAGAACTCGGATATTACTTCAGTCAATCCTCCGACTGCACAACGCATGACGGGTTGGATAAATGCGGGAATCAGCGTGGCCGGGGCGGATGGCTGGCGTTTCGTGAAACTTCACACCCATGGCGGCCCGGAGCGAAATCATGAAGCCTTGATTGGTGACGCACGCCGTAAGTTTCACACTGATTTAACCGCGCTGGCAGCCAGTGCTGGCTTCCGATTACACTACGTGAGCGCACGAGAAATGGTGAATATTCTCCACGCGGCGGAAGATGGGAACAGGGGAAATGCAGGTGAGTGGCGCGACTACATTTACGGTCAGCCCCCGAGTCTGCAAAACGCGTGACCTATGGATCTTCTTTTTGTTTCCAATCTGTTTCCTGACGAGGCGGAGCCGTGGCGCGGCCTCGATAATGTGACGCTGTTGCATGCACTTCGGGATCTGGATGCCAGCCTGAGGATTCGCGTTCTAGCGTTCCGCCCTTCGATCACACACTTTGGCCGTGCTCCAAAGCGGCCGCGAGTTCAAGATGTCTGCTTTCACCCTGAATACTTCTGGACGCCCTATCTTCCAAAACTGGGTGGATTGAATCACTGGCTGTTCGCCCGCGTTCTTGCCAAAGCATGGACTTCACTTCCTGAAGATTTTCACCCACAAGCGATCCTTGCGCCCTGGCTCTTTCCGGATGCCTGTGCGGTTTCGCTTGTTGCTGCAAAGAAAAGTATTCCTGTTGTTGCCGTGGCTCAGGGATCAGATGCGCATCAGTATCTAGACATGCCCATGCGGCGCAGCGCCATTGTGGCGATGACGAAGAGGGTGAAGTCCGTTGTCACCCGCAGCAATGATTTGGAAAAGAGATTGATCAGCCATGGTGCCCGGCTTGGTGGCGTGCAGACGATCTATAACGGCGTGGACGTTCATACGTTCAGGCCCGTGCCTCGGCATGCCGCACGCCGAGGACTTGAACTGCCGCCGGATGAGCAGTTGCTGCTGTTCGTGGGCAATTTTCTTCCCGTGAAGGGGCTTGATCTGCTGCTCCAGTCCTTTGCATTGGTCGTCGCCCGAACGAGTAACCCCATCAAACTGGCGTTGATCGGTGGCGGTCCTTTAGAAAGTGCGCTGCGTAGCCAGGCGGAAGCTTTGGGCATTTCCAGCCGGCTTCTGTTTCTCGGACGTCAGCAGCCTTCTGAAGTTGCACGTTGGATGCAGGCTGCCGATGCCATCTGCATGACGAGCCACAACGAGGGCGTTCCCAATGTAGTGCTGGAATCATTGTCATGCGGACGTGTTCCAGTGTGCACGGATGTCGGCGGGATTGCTGAGATCATCGAACCGATCTTGGGACGCAGATTCCTGGTTCCATCGCGCGATGCCGAGGCCTACGCGTCAGCCCTCATGGATGCGCTGCAGAATTCGCCGGATGAAATGGGACTGCATGAATCAATGCAATCCTTCTCCTGGGAAAATTGCTCGCGGCAATATCTCGACCTGCTCACCAATCACCTCGCCTGATCTTCAGGCTATCCTGGAAGCGGGTTGGAGGTGGCCTTGCTCAGTGGCTATTTTCGCACTCATGACTGCCTCCAGCTGAGAGTATTTTTCTGACGCCTCTCCGCCAGAGTAGCGTTGGCGAGCGGATGGTTTTAACCCGCCGCCCAGAACAACACGCACGGTGTCGAGGAGGATGAGCAAATCGAAGACGACGCCTGCGTGTTTCAGGTAGTAGAGATCGTATTCCAATTTGCACTTCGAATCCTCGATGGAGGCTCCGTACGGGTAGCAGACCTGAGCCCAGCCAGTAAGTCCCGGATGGATCATGTGCCGCTCTTCGTAAAACGGGAGTGTTTCGCTGAGTTGTTTCACGAATCCTGGTCGCTCTGGACGCGGGCCAACGAAAGACATATCTCCCCTAAGAACGTTGATCAGCTGGGGGATTTCGTCGATACGGTACTTGCGCAGCAGGGCTCCACCGGGGAAAACCCGCGGATCCTTAAACGCAGCCGACCATACCGGCCCGGCTGATTCGGCATCAAGACGCATGCTTCGCAGCTTCCAGATTGTGAAGGGCTTGCCGAATCGCCCCACTCGTTCCTGAGTGAAAAACATCGGCCCCTCGGGAGAGAAGATGCGAACGATTGCCATGCCGACCAAGAGAAACGGAGCCAGCACGACCATGAGCACCAATGAGCTGATGATGTCAAAAAGCCGCTTCATTTTACTGAAATAGAGATTCCTCGAGCCTTTCTCTGAATAGAGCAGCCAGTTGAGTGAAACCAGATGCAGAGGAACGTAATGGAGGTGCTTTTCGCACACGTCGATCAAGGGCGTGCACGTGATCCCAAGATAGCGCAATTGACGCAGCCGAGTACGAATCGACCCGTTCTCTATGTGGGCTTCTGAAAAAACCAGACAGTCCAAATTGTATGTCTTCATAATCCTTGGGGCATCGTCAAGGCTCCCAAGGTAATCAGCTTCTTGAATTGAATCCGGGGAAATTGAAATTCTGCCTACCGGATGAACACCTGAAAGAGGCGTTTTCCGAATCCGCTGGTATTCGATCATCTCACTTTCGGATTCGACAAGAAAAGCAATGCGTCGCGGGGCGATCCTGTGCTTGTGAAATATGAACCAGTGATTAACAAGCAGCAGAGGATAGGAAAACAGACAGCCCAAGGCCATGAATCCTCGCCCGACGCGTTGATCAAAACTGATGTAGCCGCAGAGAGTGACGGCGATCAGAGCCATTAAAAAGCCAAATGTTAAAAGAACCAGGTGAATCCTAAACCCTGACCTTCGTTGGGACTCCACGGAGTACAATCCGAGGATGTAGGTGGTGCATACGAGCACAAGCGCCCCGATCACGATGGGCGGAGCAAAGCTGTCGATTCGCCACAACTCGGTGAAGCGAACGTAGTTTGCGATGCCATAGGCGGCTGCAAAGAGCAAAGCATCTCGCGCAGCTCGTTTCGCAATCGTCAAACTATGGGCTGTTCCGGAGGTGTGCATCTCAATGGAGCAGTTGAAGGAAAAGTGGGGTGATGAATTTTGGCTGCGGCGTTTTCCCCGGGATGCTCTTA
Organism: Prosthecobacter sp.; assembly: GCF_029946185.1. Lineage (GTDB taxonomy): Bacteria > Verrucomicrobiota > Verrucomicrobiia > Verrucomicrobiales > Verrucomicrobiaceae > Prosthecobacter. The sequence goes on along the minus strand of NZ_JAQSEA010000029.1, from coordinate 45,760 downwards.
GAGAACTCCAGGAAGATCGAATTCTTTCCCCAGCTTTTCATATGGGTTAATCGAATAGTATGCATCGGGAAATACCTGTTCACAATTTCCGTTACTCGGCCTTCTTTAATACGTGAAGTCCGAGCAGTCCAAAAGAGAACAGGATGGATACAGCCAGTACATGAACCCAAAACAGCAGATCATGTGCCATGTTTAAATTGACGAAGCCTTGCAGCGACCACTTTAACGTGACAAAACCGATCGTTCCAGCCATTAAGGTCATCAAGGACAGCAGCACAAAGAAAAGAACGCCTTCATCAAGGTGGATCAATTGCCGCGTCAAAGCCAGGGGGCGATCTTCGGTCCGAAGATAAAGCATGCAGCTGAACAAGTAGAACTGGGCCCCCATGACGCCTGCTAGCAGAAGCATCGCCTGGGAGTGGACGTCAAAAATGTGAAACTTGTCCAGAATGCTGATCGGGCCGGTGAAAAACGCGGCAGTCTGCAGAAAGGTTGCCAGCAGCAAGGCAACGATCCCGAGGAGTTCAAACAAGCGGGGCTTCTCCGAAAAGATAAAGAGAAGGTGGCGCATGCCATCCCTCCAGGTGCGCAAATGCGCCACGCGTCCCGGAGGTCCACAACGCAGACCGGAAGAAGTCTCAACGACGACAGCCTTTGCTTTGAGAGATTTAATCAAAAGTTCGGAGGCAAATTCCATCCCGTTCGAGCGGATATCCCACTTTTTGAAAGCCTCTTTTCGCAGGCAGCGGAAGCCGGAATTGCAGTCTGAGAGCCGCCCATGAAACAAGATGTTGATAAGCCACGTGAGCACCGGGGTTCCAAGGTAACGGTGCAGCGGTGGCATCGCGCCAGGCTCGATGCGGCCCTTCATGCGGGACGCGATGGACATGTCTGCATTATGCTTTTTTGCCGCGAGGTAAAGGGGCGCGGCATCTGCATAAAGGTAAGTGCTGTCTGAATCCGCAAACATCACATATTCGCCCCGCCCTGCCTCAATGCCGTTCCGTAAGGCGGCTCCATAGCCGCGCTCTGCCACAGGCACTACCCGGCAGCCCAGGCTGAGAGCGATTTCGCGGGAACGGTCGGTGCTTCCATTGTCAGCCACAATGATTTCGTAAGCGATGCCGCTCGGTGCCAAGCTTTCATTTACCTGCTGAATGCAGGCTGCCAAGGTGGCTTCCTCATTTAGGCATGGAAAAACAAAGCTCAAATCAGTAGCCGGTGTTTCTGAATGATTGTTTGTAATAAGCGGGAGAGTGCTGCTCATGGGCGGGCTTTGCTGCACCTGAATTCATTGAATGGCAAGCCTCCACTTCGACGTTTCTGAGTTCTCGGCGAAGCATTCAAGGGGCGATCTGATACGGGTGAAATGTTTCAACTTCTCAGAAGTGAGTCGCGGTGAAACTGCAGGCTGACTTCAGTGCTAAACATGAGTTACTGTTAGAAAAACTATAACCAACTAAATATCTATTTGTATTTAGCGGGGGTGTTAGGATCAAGGCAGCCTGCGATGAAAGCGGTGAAAGCGAGGAGCGTGAAGCGCGCTTGCACTCGCCTCGACCCACTTCTTAATAGTCGAACCGAATGATCGCCAGAACCTACTCAGCCACTCTTGTGGGCGTTGATGCCGTGGAGGTGGAGATTGAATCCTACGACAGTGGCGGAACCCCTAAAATGTTCATCGTGGGTTTGCCAGATGCTTCGGTGAAGGAAAGCCGCGAGCGTGTCACTGCCGCCATTTCGTCCTCTGGGTTCATGATGAATGACGGAGTGACCACCGTGAACCTGGCTCCGGCTGATTTGAAAAAGGAGGGACCGGGCTTTGACCTGCCCATCGCCATTTCGCTGATCGCACACCGGTCCCGCATCCCCATGGCGATGCTTGCCGAGACCGCCATGATCGGGGAGTTGGCCTTGAATGGCGAACTGCGAACGGTGCGCGGCCTGCTCGCGGTTGCGCTTGAAGCCAGGCGTAAAGGGCGCAAACGGCTGCTGGTGCCCAAGCGGGCAGCACTTGAGGCCAGCGTCGTGGCCGGCATCGATATCGTCGGCGTACAAAATCTCCGCGAGGTCGTGGACTACCTCAAAGGCGATCTGGAAATCGCACCCGAGCCCTGCCGTGCGACGGAGCTTTTCGCCGCCGTCTCCCACTACGACATTGATTTCAATGATGTGAAAGGGCAGGCCGATGCGATCCGCGCCATCGAAATCGCCGTCAGCGGCGGCCATGGGCTGCTGATGATCGGTCCGCCAGGCACCGGCAAATCGATGATCGCCAAACGCATCCCCACCATCATGCCGGGCATGAGCGAGGAAGAGGCCATTGAAACCACCAAAATTCACAGCGCCGCAGGATTGCTGGGCGAGGCCAGCGCCTTTGTTGCCACGCGTCCCTTTCGTTCCCCTCATCACACCATCAGTGATGCCGGTCTGCTCGGTGGCGGCAGCAATCCCGGCCCCGGTGAAGTCTCCCTCTCGCACAATGGCGTGCTCTTCCTTGATGAACTGCCTGAATTCCGCCGCAGCACGCTGGAAGTCCTGCGCCAGCCGCTCGAAGATGGCAAGGTCACCATCTCCCGTGCCGCAGGCTCCGTCACTTTCCCGGCCAAGTTCATGCTCGTCGCGGCGATGAATCCATGCCCCTGCGGCTACTACGGCGATCTCAAACGCGAGTGCCGCTGCGGCTCGGCGGTGATCCAGCGTTATCGTCAGCGCATCAGCGGTCCCTTGCTTGATCGCATCGATCTTCATGTCGATGTGCCGCTCGTTGATTACAAGGCGCTGGCTTCGCGCGAGGGCGGTGAAGCCTCTGAACCCATCCGCAAACGGGTCGAAACCGCACGCGGCATGCAGCATGAGCGCTTCGCCAAACATGCGGGCGTTCATACCAACAGCAGCATGACGCCGCGCCTCATCAAAAAGCACTGCGAACTCGATGCCGAGGGTGCGGGCTGTCTTGAGCACGCCATGAGCGAGATGAATTTCAGCGCCCGGGCCCATGATCGCATTCTCAAAGTGGCGCGCACTCTCGCCGACCTCGGCGGGCACGAGAAAATCACCGCCGACAACGTGCTGGAAGCCATCGGCTACCGCACCCTGGATAGGAAGATGTGGGCGTGATTTTCCGAGGAAACAGCGCAAGACAACGCCAGTTCCTGACAAATGCCCGCAAGAACTCCGCTTCCATCTCATGTATGGCATCAGCTTAAACCTAACCCCCATCATGATCCGCTCACTCCTCGCCCTCACCGCTTTCAGCCTTCTGCCTCTGACAGCCTCCGCACACTCACTCTGGATTGAAGAACTGCCGGACCATGCCGGTCTCGGCGTACGCTTCGCCCAGTGGGGAGACGAATACGAAGTCTCGCCAGGGCATCTCGATTCCTTCGCGCAGGTCTCCGGCTGGACACTCGACGACAAAGGTCAGCCGCAGGTCTTCGACGTGGTCAAAAAGAAGGATCACTTCTTTCTCGGCAAGGTCGAGGCCGGTCGCCCAGCCTTTGCTCAGGCTCAGTTCACCGTGCGCCAGCTCCATGACGACAAGCCAGCCCGTGCCCCCATCTTCTATTGCCGCTGGCAGCCCGAAGGCGCAGGTGCCGGTACGCCCGCGATGACGATGGATGTCGTTCCCACCGGCAAGCCCGGCGAAGCGCGGGTTTACTTCCGTGGCAAGCCCCTCGGCGGTGTCGAACTGCTGTTCTTCTCCCCCAAGGTCACGGATCAGAAAATTCAGGCCGATGCCGAAGGTTATGTGCGTGCACCAGACATCTCAAAGCCCGGCCAGTACTTGCTCGCCGTCGCTCGTTACTCCGAAGAACTCCCCGGTTTCTTCAATGGCATCCCCTTCAACATCACCAGCCACAGCGCCTCGCTGTATTGGACGGTCAAAGAAGCGAAGAAGTAAGACACTGCGGCAAAAAGCCTGGCTGTTGGCGCGATCTGCTAAACAGCCAGTGCATGGATGACTACTTACCGCTGCTCAAGCGGCGCACCCATTGCGAAGGCGGCACGCCTTTCTCCTCTGCAAAGGCTCGGCTGAAGTGCGAGAAGCTTTGATAGCCCACTTCGAGTGCGGCTTCGGAGACATTGCACTTACCCGTGGCGATCAGAGCCGCCGCCCGTTCAATGCGCACCCGCCGCAGCCACTGCGACAGCGTGGAGCCTTCGATCTGTGTGAAGGTGCGGCTCAGATAGCTCGGATTGCAGCCGACAGTCGCGGCCAGTTCATCCAGAGAGGGTGGCGCATCGATTTGTACCAGCATCAGATCCTTCACGCGCTGCACTCGCTCCTGGGCCACTCGCAGCGTACGGCTGATGGCCGTGCCTGCCTCGGCTGCCGTGTCATTGCGGAAGATGGAGTGGATGAAAAACTCGGTCAGACGTGCCGAGTCCAGCAACTGCCTGGCCTGCGAGCACAGATGCGGCGGCATGGCCCCACGTGCCCAGCCTTCATCCTCCTCCGTTAGCGGCTGTCTTAGCAGACTGCGGGCCGTACCGCTAATCAGCGGCTGAAATGCTTCGCCCACCTGCGATGTCACACCCTTCAAGATCAAGCGCAGCCAGGTATCAGGAAACACCAGCGTGAGGCATTCATGACGGTCTCGGCTGGCCAGGCGGCGGGCCATCTTCAAGTCCGCCGGACTGGCGCGCAGCCAGCAAGTCGTTCGCGGTGAAAGAGTGCTGCTGCTGCCATCGCTCCATCTCAGTTCAGCCTCACCACGAAAATTGAGGTGAGCCACGAGAGCATCTGCCGCCGTGGCCCCCGCCCAATCCTCCTCAATACGCTCAGGCATGGTGACCCATGAGCGAAAAGGAGGGTCTGGAACAGGGGTAGGCATTCTAATTGTGATTGAAACTCAATCTCAACATTTCATCGTTTATCCATTTTGGCTAGGTTCAGCGCCGATTATTTTGACTCCGCGACCTTAGGGATGCTTGCCTGCGGGCTTCGCAGGAGCGGGCTCGTCGGGCAGGGGGGCCGAGTCCGCAGCAGGCAGTGTGATGACTTCTGGCGGCGCCTTGACTCCTTTAAGGCTCTCCCCACCGATAGCGATGACCTTGCCAGCTCCGCCACTCAACAACCGATGGAAATACCGTGGATGGGCGAGCTTTGCGACTGCGACCCAAGCCTCACCGCGAAGTTCGAGCAGTTGGCCGGTCACTCCACTGGAAAACAGCCTGCCTTCATGTGCCACCGCCGCAAAACCAAATCCACCGATCTTCTCAGCGGGCAGCGCCGGTCCTTCACTCCATTTGCCCGTCGTCGTGTCGAGCACCGAGACTGCGCTCGTGGTCTTTTCCTCGTCGTTCATGCCGCCGATGGCATACACCTTCGTGCCGATAGTCTGCACCGCGATGGCCCGGCGTTTGAACGGCTGCGCATGGCTTTCCCAGTTCGCATCCGCCTTGCTCAGATCGAGGGTGACATAGGTTTCATGCCACACCGGGTCTTCTTCGCCTTCCATACTCCAGCCGCCGATGACATAGAGAGTGTTGCCAGAGACGATGCTGTCATGGCTGGAACGGCGCTGCGGCAGTTTCGGCAGAGGCACCCACTTGTTGGTGGCGATGTCATAACGCGCCGCTGTCTCGCTCGACCACAAGTCCTGCTTTTCTCCCTTTGCGTTGCGTGCAGCCATGCCGCCGATACGGATCACGCCATCCTTCGCGGCGATGAGGGATGCGCCCTGCGCGGGTTCATCTTTTGCCAGAGTCTCCCATTTGTCCGCACCCTGTTTCCAGCGAAACAAATCACCATGCACTTCATCACGGTTGTACTTGTGGCGCTTCCCGCTGTGGCCACCGTAAAAATACAACGAGCCATCGGGCATGCCTGCAGCACCAAAACTCGCCACACTCAGAGGCATCTCAGGCGGAGTGTCGCTCGCCCTCAATGCGGAGGTGAGGGAGAGCAGGAAAAGGGAAATCAATGGAAGAGCTTTCATACGGATAGCTGCGATACAACAGCTACGCGCCGCTGCTTGCGTTGGTTTGTGAAATACTGGCCCTGAAATGACATGTGCGCCTGACGCCCGAGATTAGGGGCTAATATTCAAAAACAGCCGCGTTGCCACTTTTCCCCCACATCTGGGTTGTGCATGACAAACGCGGTGATGAGACTCCAAATACCATGAAAATGATTTCCGCCATCCTCGCGCTGGAGCAGGTGCATCGGGCCATGAAATAAAAGTACTCCCGAGCTTCAGCTCGTTCTGGTTCTGGACGCTACAGTTTCCCCCCACTACTTCAGCACGCCGCCTCACGCAGCCAGTGCTTCCACTGGATGTGGTGCGTGGGCATCGCCTCCGGCCGCAGGCCCAGCCCAGCGCGAAAATTCCCGGCATCGTCATAGATTTCCAGGCAGAGAGATTCCTGACCGCGCACCTCGAAGCGTGTCACCCAGACTTCTGCCTGGCTCAGTTCACGCCGCAGCGTGAGTTGTGATGTTCCCGCGAAAAACGTCGTGCCGCAGCAGCAGTCCGCCCAGTGGGTCGGATACATGCCCACCGGCAGAAACACAGCATCATTTCTCACACCAATGCCCAGCGGCGCATCCGCCAGGGACATGGCGCGGATGAGGGGCATCACGGCTGTCTCTCGGATCTGCCACGCATGCCGCAGTCCGGCCAAGCCTAACGCACGCCGCCGCGAGACACCTTCCAGACCTGGGAAGGTGCTCGTCGGCAGCGTACGGCGCAGTCCCCCCCCAGAGACTGCGCACGGCCTGGGCGTCCGGCTCTGCTGCACCCAATGTCAGCGCAGCAGCAGAACCAGTTTGCCCAAAGGGAGAGATGTGCGGCGGCATGGCATGCCGGCTCACCAAATGTTCAAATGCAGCGAGGTCGCTGCGGTTCGTGACGAGCAGCTTCAGGCAGCCTTCGCCACTGCGGTCAAAGAATTGCAGCGCCGCAGTCTGCTGCCCGCCTTCCAGCGGTTCCAGTGTGGCGAGCACACCACCGAGCTTCGCCTGACAGATCTCCATTCCGCTCTCCAGGCAGATCCAGTCGGGAGACTCCGGCACCTTCTCAAACCGCGCAGCCTTGAGTGCCTCCGCTGCAGTGACCGGGTGAGAGGGCGCACATGCCATGAGCAATCCTATTTTGCCCAGCGCTGGCAGCAGCCGCGACCAGTCCGCGTCGAGCTGCACATACGCAGAGCCGCAGTCCTCATCATCACACCACATCTCCGACCTCATGCGTTCGATGTCGAAGATGCCAGGTGCGAAACTAAAGGCGATGCGGTGGGTGGAATGAGTCGGGTCCATGAGATTGGTAGGCCGCTTGATACGCCCGCGTCAGGAGACCTTGCTTTCGTTCCTTTGACGAAATCTAGCGGTCAAATGCGCTGCACCTCGCCATGCGCAAACCAGCGGCAGTATTAGTCAAGCCAGCCAAAGCGTTGACGCATGACTCACGGCTATGAGCGCATCGCCATGCAATACACCAATCTGCACACTCGCCTGAACTTTCGCCCTGATCTCAATCCCGCGCTGCTGCGCCGCATCGCAGACATCCGCCGTCGCAGCCGCAAAGCCCGCACGCATGCCGAAAAAATCGCCATGGCGGAGCGGATCGAACCCCGAGCCCAGCCACAACCATGAGCCGTCTCCTCACAGAGGCCGACCAGCGCTGCCTGTTTTATAACGACTGTGTACAGGCCCACCTGCTGGGACTTGATCGCCGATGTCCATGTTTTGAATCTTGCGCGGCAAATGAAACCGCCGTGGTTATCACCTTCGGCGAAGCCGCCGCCTATCTCGACGGCGCCGAAGTACTCCTGCGTTGCGGCGAGCGCCTGCGTGTGCCCGCCGCCTGCCCCTTGCGCCTCGTTGCGGCGGAGGCGGCTGATGTGCTGCTGCTCCGCAGTCCTGTCGCGATGAGCGCGGCGGCATGAACTCATCCTCTTTGCGCTCATTTGTGAAATACTGGCGCTGAATTGATCTGCTGCGCAATTCACCGCAAACGAGCGCCATTCTTGGTCATTCGAACGAAAGCGTGACATGCCTCTGCTGAGTTAAAGCGGCGGTCCATGAAACCACCTCCCGCATTATTGCACACACTCACATTTTTAGCGCTGGCCTGCGGCCTCCCGCTGGCGGCCCAGGAGCAGCCCAAGACCGAACAAGACACCAATGCTTTGGCGAAAAAAGCAGCCAAGACGCAGAATTCAGCCGGTGGTGCCGTGCTTCCTGAAGTTGTCATCGTTGCGTCCCGCAGCGAACAGTCAGGCGCGGATGTTCCAGCCTCCGTCACCGTGCTGGATAAAGATGCCAGCGTTTTCTCCCTCGCCACCAGCATGCGCGACTACGCACGTTATGAGCCCGGCGTCAGCGTTCCTTTCGGTGTCGGTGGTACTGGCCCTGCCGCCAACTCCCGCGCTGGCACTTCCAGCATCAACATTCGTGGTCTCGATGGCAACCGTGTCCTCATGACCGTTGACGGCATCCGCCAGGCAGATCAGTTCACCTTTGGTGGCTCATACAACGTCGGTCGTGACTTCGTGGACGTGGACTCCCTCAAGCAAGTGGAAATCCTCAAAAATGCTGCCTCGTCGCTCTATGGCAGTGACGCGCTTGCCGGTGTGGTTTCCTTCACCACCATCGATCCTGAAGACCTGCTGGCGATGTCGCCCGGCGGCCTGAACTCTGTGGCCCGCCTCACCACACGCTATGACAGCGCCGACTCTAGCTGGAGCAACACCATCAGCATGGCGCAGCGTGCCGGCAATGTGGAGTTCCTGCTCCACTACACCCGCCGCGACGGACACGAGGTCGACAACCGCGGCGCTGTGCAGCCAGATCCCAGCACCTACAGTGTGAACAACTGGCTCGCCAAAATGGTGTGGAAGCCTTCTGCTCGTCATCGCTTTGAGCTGACCGGTGAGTACCTCGAACGCTCCAGTGACAACGATATCGTCAGTGCGCGTCGTGTGGTGGTGGCTGCACCAGGGTTTAATTACAATGTGAACTCCTTGCTGCTGAACGACGATCTGCGCCGCATGCGCTTCAGCCTGGAGCACAAGTATGACGCCACTGGCCTCCGTTATATTTTCGACACTCTGACTTGGAACATGTACTATCAGCTTTCGGAGACTCCGGAGCACCAGGTCGAGGATCGCGACCGCATCACCCCCACTCCTCAGGACCGCCTGCGCATCCGCGATTACCTTTATCGTCAGGATCACATCGGCACGAACTTCAACTTCACCAAGGCGTTTAAAACAGGCGCTTTGAATCACACGCTGGCCTACGGCACCCAGTTGGTCACATCCAACTCACGTCGTGTTCGTGACGCCACAGAGTACAATTTCACCACGAACACAGTGACAAACGTCATCACGCCGGACACCTACCCGCTGAAGGACATGCCAGACACGCGGACTTCCCGTGTGGGTGTATATATCCAGGATGAGATTGCCTGGGGCAGGAATCTGCGTCACCGCCTCACTCCCGGTCTGCGTGCCGAATACTACGACGTGGCCACGCATTCAGATCCGCTCTACCTGAGAGCCAGCGCCGGCAGAGCGCCTCAGGACTTCAATCAGTTCGCCCTCGCTCCAAAGCTTTCCTACCTCTTCAAGATTGACGAGGAGCACAGTGCTTACTTCCAGTATTCGAACGGCTTCCGCAACCCGAGTGGCGAAGAGCTGAACGCCACCATCACCAATACTGCGTTCGGCTATCAGACTGTGCCCAATCCGAGCCTGAAAAAAGAAACCAGCAACAGCTTCGAAATCGGCGTTCGTCGCAAAGGAAAAGAGTCCTCGTGGAATTTCGCAGGCTATTACAATCACTACGAAAACTTCATCAACAGCTTCATGCAGGTCGGCGGCACCGGAGCTCCTGGCAACCCGATCATTTATCAGAGCACCAACCTCGCCTCGGCAGAAATTTACGGCCTCGAATTCAAAGGGGAGACAACCTTCGGTTTCATTCATGAGTCGCTGGGCAACTTCGGCATCTTCACCAATGCCGCCTACAGCCAGGGCTGGGATGGTCAGAACAAGCAGCCCCTCGCGAGTGTGGATCCCTTCAAGCTCGTCACCGGTCTGCGCTATCGTCGTGAAACCTGGCAGGTGGAACTGATCTCGACCTGCTTTGCGCACAAGGGTTCCACCGAATCCACTTCCGGCGGCATCAATCAGTTCAAGACGCCAAGCGCTCTCACGGTTGATCTCGTCGGCCGCTGGCAGCTCTCCAAAAATGTCAGCCTCAGCGCGGGTCTCTACAATCTCACGAATCAAAAATACTGGCTGTATCAGAACGTGCGTGGTGTCGACGCTAACAATTCACAGCTCGACCGTTACACCCAGCCCGGCATCAATGGCCGTGTGGCTTTGACAGTGATCTTCTAACACATTTTGAGTCGGCACTTAGGTTGGTGTTCGAGTCATTCAAGCGGGCGTAGCGAGTGGTGTCGCTACGCCCGTCTTTTTTACGCTGCGGGGCAGGGGCGGGGCAAGATCAGCATTGCACATCCGCATTTCTCATCCATCCTCCGAAGTCTGATGAACCTCAAACCTGCCAGCCGAATCGCGATTCGTGCCGTTGTAAAAACGGTCCGAGCCTTTTGGCATGCCTAACAACACGGTTTGAGGAACCTGCGCAAAGCGCGACCATCATCAAGAGACAGAACAATCAGATATGATGCAAGAAGGTAGCCCTCATACCGGCACCTCCATGAGCACCCCTGAGATACAACTCCAATACCATCCCCGGCGCGGCGCGCAGGCGATGTTGCTTTCGCTCACCTGCTTTTCTGGCAATGCCCTGCTGCTTAAAGAGCTTGCCTCCCATCGCCACATTGATCCGTGGATGTCCATGACCTTCCGCGCGGTGGTTGGCCTGCTTTTGACTGTCATCCTCTTTGCCCCTTCAGGGTCGCTGAAACTACGTCGTTCGTTTCAAAGCTGGCTTCTGGCCTCCCGTGGTGTGCTGGGAGCACTTGGCACGGCGGCATACTACACCACCATCGGGCCGCTCGGTGCTGGCAAGGCCACGCTCATTGGCAATACCTGGACGATCTTTGCCGCGATCATGGCCGCCTTCGTTTTGCATGAGCGGCTTGGCTTGGTGAAGCTCTTTGGCATCCTGCTGGCGCTCACCGGTTTGAGCCTGCTCACTGGACTCGCACCAGGTACCATGGCCCAGTTTGGACATCACGAAATGATCGCGCTAACCGGCGCTGTACTCGCCGCCGCAGTCGTCGTGGTGATTCGCCAGCTCACCCGCACGGAGACCAGCGCCACCATCTTTTCATCCCAGTGCATTTACGCGCTGCTCCTTTCCCTGCCGCTTGCCGCAGCACATTTCACGTCGTTGAACACCATGGACGTGGTGCTGCTCCTGGCTGCGGCGTTGTGTGCCAGCATCGGTCAGCTCGCGATGACTGAGGGCTTCCGCTTTCTCTCTGTCGCGGCAGGTGGAGCCTTCCAGATGACGGTCCCCGTCGTCATCTCACTTTCCAGCATCACCCTGTTTGCAGAGCCCTTCACACTCGCGCAAGCCATGGGCGGTGTGCTCGTGCTCTGGGGCAGCTATCACACCGTCGTGGGTGGCTTTAGCAAGAAGGTCGCAGCCACCTGACTCAGAACGCAAATCCCACCGTCACATGCAGGAATCCGCTTTGCTCGCCAAGGCGCGGGTTGGGATTGTGCCCGTAGTCGATGCGGATCGGTCCAAACGGCAGCTTGTAGCGCAAGCCCGCGCCGATGGCCTCGCGGAAGTCTGAGGAGTAGGAGAGCGGCGAGGAGTTGTTCCCCTGTCCCAGACTGCCGATGTCGCCAAAGACGGCAAACTCCAAATTCGGCATGATCTCATAGGAAAATTCGGCGCTGGCAAACAGCGCCGAAGTTCCGCCCAGCGGTGTTCCGCCCGGAGTCACGGGGCCGAGCTTGCGCTGGCCGAAGGAGCGAACGCTGTACGGACCGCCGTTGAACACGCGGCTGTCGATCGGGATTTTATCGGCCGTTGCCCCTTGAATCGTTGAAAGCTCTGCGCCGGTGGCGAAGCGGAACTTCTTAGTGATCGGAATGTACCATGCACCACGCAGATCGGAGCGTATAAAGCTCACGCCCGAACCCAGCGCGTCGTTGGAGCTCTCGATCCGTCCCGAAATATACCAGCCCTTCTTCGGCAGCACCGGGCTGTCCCGGCGGTCATACATCACGTTTCCCCCGATGTTCATCAGTGAGTAGTTGGCAGGGCCCGTCTGCGGCAGCGTAAGATTCGTGGAGCTGACCGTGTTTGCCGTCGCGCCCACGAACAACGAATAGCTCAGTGCCTGATTCCGCCGGCGTGCCACATCCAAACTCAAGGATGTGCCGATTCGATCATACTCGAAGCGGTTGAACTGCTCCAGCGCGAGTCGTGTCGTCGTCGAATACTGTGAATTGAAGACCGCAGGGTTGGTCAGGCTCACAAAGCCCACCGGACCCGCCATGCTGTAGCTCAGTTCCGCCGCCAGCGTATTGCCCGTGTCACGCCAGTTCGTGTTCTTGTACGTCACGCCTGCCTGGGGTCCGAGGAAGGTGTCAAAACCTGGCTCAAACCCCAAAGTGACCGGTTGGGTCTCTTCGCCCGTGATGCGCAGATTGCCTGCCGCCATGTCGCCATTCTCAGGCAGTACCTTGGTGTCGAGCAGCGCAAACATCCCCGTGTCCAAAGCTCGCTTGAAAAGGAAGTCTGCCTCCGCTGCTTCGTAGATCTGCCCCGTCAGGGGTTTGAATTTGGCCATCAGCACGCGCTTGGCACCACGACTGAAAGCTTCATGCGTCGTGATACGGGCGATCCTCACACGCTCACCGGCCTGTACACGAAACACCACATCCACTGCGCCCCCGGATTTGCCCAGTGTGTACTCCGCCGTCGTCGCCGAATGCAGCCAGCCGTGTTCAGAGCAGATCGAATCCAGCCGCTGTTGGATCAACTGCACCCGCGCTTCATTGAAGGGCGTACCGCTCGCCTCCGTCATCTCCGCCTGCGTCAGTTTCTCTAACTGCGGTGGCGATCCCGTGATTGATGTCTGGCCAAAAATAAACTTCGGCCCCGGTTTGATCTCCAGCGTCAGATCTCGCCGCATGTCCTTGCCCGTGGTCGGTGCGGGCAGCAGCAGCGTTTCCGCATTCAGGTAGCCTTCGGCACGCAGGCGCCGCTGCACCAGCCCTGCGCCCTGCTCCATGTCTGCCTCCACCCATTGCGGCAGTTTTTTGTCCACATCCTCGCGTTCCAGCGTTGGCTTCATCAGGTACTTTTTCAGTTCCTCCTCCGGCAGCGGCAAATCACCTTTCAGTGTCACGGTTCCCACGCGCACGGCCTTGCCCTGCTTCACGTTCAGTTCGATGCCGCCCCTGGCCATTTTCCACGCCGTTTCAGCGTCCGGCCATCCCTCGCGGATGAAATGCTGCCGCACAAAAAACGCCAGATCATCCGCCAGCGGCTCGCCAGCTGGACCGTTGCCATTCAGCGTGAGCTGATCCATCAGCATGCTGCGCAGATCGTCCCAATGCTCTTCTTCCACGCCGTTTACCTTCACCGTCGTCTGGCCAAGATGCACCTCATGAGACCACGCGGATCCCATCAGGCTAAACAGCGCCAGCAAAATCAGCCGGGCGCATAGCAGCCGGCTTCCATTTTTCATGCTGCTTTCTCGATTCATCATTGCGTGTCCTCATCCATGGCTCTCGCTGCCTTGCCAAATTTCAGCACATAGCCCAGTAGCGCCTTCATGCGTCCCGTTTGCGAAAAGCGGGCGATGAACCTCACCTTCGGCGTGATCTCGTACATCGCCTGCACGCTGTCACTCGAACGATCGGCTCCTGAGGGATTGAAAGTCGTGTGCAGTTTTGGCGGATCGGGGCTCACCGTCTTTTTCTTGTTGAAGATTTTCCGATAGGTCTCGGCGATCACGATAAAAGCTGCGCGCGTTATCGCCTCGCTCGCCATCTGCGAATTGTCGCCGCCCAGCGTCATCCCCGTTCCTAGCAGTGTCACGATGTCTGCTTCCGACAGCGGCGGCGAACTGGTAAAGCGTGTCTTCGGATTCGACGCATCCCCATAGACATACAGTGTGATGTCATGGCTCCCCACGCGTGATTCCCCCCGCACATCGAGCTTGGGCGTGAATGGATTGTCCGGATTCATCGTCACCACGCCCTTCGTGATCTTCAGCAGGCTGAACGGCAGCTTCAGCACCATGCGGTCCACATTCGCAAAGCCCGTCACTCGCGGTGCCGCACCCGTGCCGCCGACCGCAATGTCGGCCGAGATGGCCCCATTCATGAGATTGCCCGCGATCACCACCGGATCACGCGTCCTCACTTTCAAGTCGAATGTCCAGTCCTGCAGCATCGGCGGCAGTGTCAGATTTTGCTCGATCTTTGAGGTTGAAGGCGGTGGCGGTGGCAGTTTTTCGCCCTGCTCAATCATGCCCATGACATTCGGCAGCAGGTTCACTTCTTGGAAAACACGGCCTCGCACGATCTCCACCGTGCCGCTCACGCGTGCCGCCTTCAGAGTGCCCACGCACGCGACGTCTGCGTTTGCACGCACGCTTGAGGTCGGGTTCCGCATCACCAGCGCCTCACGTGCTTCCACCTTGAGATCAAATCGTGGGTCCTGGGTGTTGGCCGCATCCAGCATTCCTCCCAGCCGCACCTTCCCACCGGCCAGCGTCACCGAAATGTTTTCCAGCGTCACCTTGCGATCATGGGAGTGTATCTTCACGCGCAGATCACGCACGCTCGGCATGTCCGCGCTCACGAAATCGATCGTCGGCGCATCTAGATCGAGCACCGAATCAATCAGCGGTGCCCTCACCGTGCCGCCTACCGTCGCATGCAGTTTCAATTTCGCTGGCACTGACCGCAGCATGTCAGGCGCAAACTCACGCGCAAAACTCAGATCGCTCTCTGGCAGGTCCAGCGTCGCCTTCAATGGCAGGTCCATCGCAAGTGCGGGCTCCTTGACCAGTTTCGTCAGCACCACCGGCACTGTCGCCTTCAATGTCAAAGGTTTCAGCGGTGCCTGCACCGCAGTCACATCAAGCACCAGTTGATTCGCCTTCAACGTCGCGAGCACATCGACGATGGCCGGTTTAAATGATTTCGTCAGTCCAGGTGCTTTCAGCTCCTTAACCCCCACCTTCACGGACGCATCCATCGTATCCAGCCGTCCGCCGATCTTCACCTCCATGCTCAGCAGCCCCGGCGGCACACTCTTCACACCCGCTGCCGCCGCGATGTCATGAATCGGCAGCTCTTGCGCATTCAGCACCACATCCAGCGGTACACCTTTCACCACTTCGGTTTGCATCACATCAAACGGCGCATGGGCATGCCCGCTCATCAGTTGCCGGTCCTTCTGCCAAAAACTCAGCTCGCTCAAATGCGCCTCCTTGTTCGTCACCGTGCCCTTGGTCAGAAGCTTCCACGGCCCCAGCACTGCCTGCATCGTCTCGATCTGCGCCGTGGTGCCGGCAAACGTCGTCTTTAAATCCACATCCGCCGCCTCCGGCATTCCCGCCACCTTCACCTTCGCCGCCTGCATCTCGACGCTGCCTTCACCGCGCCACGGGCTCGCGTCGCCGCTCATATTCAGTTTCACCGCCAGACTGCCCGACTCAATGGCTGGCGCTTTCACGGCGGCCAGTAGCGGGTTCAAGCTCATGAGCACCGGCAGCGCGATGTCTCCATTCAAATCAAAACCCCACGGTGCCTGCAGCTTCGCCTTGCCCTTCAGTTCGATGTGGTTCTGCACATCCACCACGATGCGGCATGGCTGCAAGGTGGCTTCTCCCTTCGCCACCTTCACCTTCATCTCGACCACCGGTAGCGGTGCATTGTCAAAGCGCCCCTCCTTCACACTCAGATCGACCTCGGCGTCCATATTCATCACATCATTCACCTTGAAGGCTGCTTTGCCCGCTATGGCGATCTTCGCCATCATCGGTTTCTCCAGCGGCGCTAGCCCCACCGTTTGCATCAAAGCCATAGGATCATCAAATTGAATGCGCCATGCTGCCTCCACAGGCATCGCATCATCCATCATCATCGTCGCATTGAGATCTACGCGATTTCCAGCGCCTAGCATCAGCGCAGGCACGCTCACTTTCGCCTCCTTGCCATCCAGACTTAAGGTCACGCCTAATTGCGGCAGCTTGTAGCTTTCAAAGCCCAAGTCTGTCCCATTGACCTGCGCCGCGACCTTCGTCGGTGTGGCACCGATTCCCTTGGCATCCGCCGTGAGTTCGATCAAGCCGCGTGCCGGTGGCGGCTTCGCCAGCAGTTGAGTCACATCGGCAATCTTGGCCTTCACCTTGGCTGTCCACGGCGACTTCATCACATCCTCGGCCAGCTTCGACTCCATCTCCGCCACCACTTCATTCACACCGCGCAGCACCCTCAGCTCCTTCACACGCGCCACGCCATCTTTGACCTCCAGCGTGGTCGTGATCGAGTCCAGCACGGCGCCCGCAGCCCGCACCTCAGGAATGCTGATCTTCCCATTCGCCGCCAGCGTCATCGGTTTGGTCGGATCGCCCTCGGCGTGCAAATCCACACTCACCGGCCCGAACTCGACGCCCTCCGGCAGCTTGATCGCTGTTAGTTCGCTTGAGGACAGGTCGCTCACGTGCACATCAACCTTCGCCTGCATCTCACCACCAAACAGCCCGCGCGCCAGCGTTTCCACGACCAATGCAGCTTTGCCCATCCCCACATCCAGTTTCACACTCGCTGCATCCTTGTCCCATTCGCTCAAATCCACCGCGAGTGATTTCAGCTTCGCGCCATACGGCAGATCAAGTCCTGTAACTTTCAGCGTGCGCTCTCCCCACTGAACCTGCGCTTTTACATCCACGACGCGCACATCTCCCGGCTCCATCTTGAACTCAGCGAGCTCAAAAATCCCCGGCATGCCTTCGCCCACCCGCAGGCTCAGGCCACGCACCGTGATCTTGCGCCCGTCTGCGAGAATCACCTCGGTATTCACGTTTTCGATGTCGATCGTCTTCGGCCATACCAGTGGCGGCGGCTTGCCTGATGGCGGCTGCTTCACCTCCACCACCACCTTTTCATCCGTGGCCAGCTTGCGTAGATCCAGCGCCACATCCGCGTCCTTCACCACCACACTTTTCACAATGTCGACGTTACGGGTCTTGAGAAACGTCCAGGCATCGTAGTTCACCTCCACCTTGCCAATCGTCGCTCGCTCCACCAGCGACCCGCTGGCTTCGATGTGATTGAGCTTTAAATCCCGCAGCACGGACCCATCCCCCTGCCACTTGATCTTGATCCCCGCCACCTCAATACCCCGCTGGCCGCTGTAGCCCACCGCCCAGCGCAGCAACGATTCATGGAAAACGACCGCCAGCACCAGCAGCGCAAAGCCAGCTAGGAGCAGTCGTTTCATCCATCTCCACCAGCGGCGGGTCTTTTTGGGAACATCAGAAGGCACGCTCATTCGATGCCTTAAATCGCAGCAAGTTCAATGCTAGCCGTGAATCCTTTTATCCTTCTTCATTTCGCCAGTTCTTCCTCAGTCCACAGCGCAGTGCGGTTCGTAGTGGCATCACGCACGGCTTTCACCTGCTCAGGTGTCACGGCTGGGGCCTTGTTGTTGAAATTGGCCCGCAAATAGCTTAGCACATCGGCCACCTGCTGATCATTCAGCCCCATGGGGGGCATCGGCAGCAGAGCAAGTTGCTTGAATTCCTCGCCATTCACGCGAATCGGCCCGGTGAGTCCATGAGTCAGCATTTTGATCAAACGCACCGGATCTCCTGCAGCCCAGTCACTTCCCGCGATGGAAGGATAGATGCCCGGCAGCCCCTTGCCCTCTGGCTGGTGGCAGTTCAGGCACAGCGCGTCATACACCAGTTTGCCCGGGTGATCGACCACAGCTGCCGCGCTGGCGATCTTCTTCACATACTCCGCCTGTTTGGCATTGCCGCCAAAGGTCAGCTTCGCCATCATCGGCTGAAACTGCGGCTTCAAACTCTTCACGACCTGCTTCAGCGCGTAATCGATAAACCTGTCCGTCGGCTTGTCGAGCGCCTGCACAGCCACCTCCACCGCTTCGGGCTTGGTCACATGCGCACACGCCACCACCGCCTCCAGCCGTACGCGCGGATTCTCGTCACGCACAGCCTGGGTCAGAAGTTCCAACGAATTCGTCGCCCTTGCACCATAAGCACGCACACGCGCATCCTTCGCCTTCAGCAGACGCTTCACCAGCTCCTCACGCGGCGATTCATGCGATTGAAACACGCCGCACACCTCCATCAGCACATGCTCATCATCATTCTTCGTGATGAACTCATCCGCCGCTTTCAGTACCTCCGCTGTCGGTGCATCAAACAGCATTCGCTTCGCCTGATACCGCGTCCAGCGCTCTGGTGATTTCAGTTGCTCAAGCAATTCCGTCGGCTTCATCTCCGCCAGTTTTGGCTGCTTGACAGAAGCACGACCTTTCGCCGTAATGCGCCAGATGCGGCCATGCGAGCGGTCACGGCGCGGGTCCGCATAGCTCGCCTGGTAGTGGCCGATCACCGGATTGAACCAGTCGCACAAATACATCGCGCCATCCGGCCCGATGCTCACATCCACCGGACGAAACGAAGTTTCGCTCGATTTCACCAGCTTCGGTAGCTGCGTGCTCTTGAAGCCGGAGCCATCATCTTCGAGGCGGTGCAGTTCCACCACATTGCCAAAGTAGCCGCCGATCAGCGCACAGCCCTGGATGTCATCCGGCAGCGCTTTCGTGCCGATGAATTCCAGGCTGTTCGTCTTCGGATTCGAGTCAAACAAAGCTCCGGTAGGATGGTATTCATCAGGATCAGCCAGCGCCACCAGTCCCGGCACGCTGTAGTAGCCCACCGGGCGGTCACCGCTCTTGTGAAAGACTTGGTTGTAGTCGTCAAACGCCACGCCCCAGCAGTTATGCCCCGCCTTGCCGCCGTTGAAATAAGCCTCCATCTTCTGCGTGCGCGGATTCAGTTTCCACACGCCTGCCTTTTCCAGCTTGGCCAATCCCCAGGCCGTTTCCACCCGTGAAAACGCATGCAGGCCCTGGGTGAACCACAGCGCGCCATCAGGACCATGGCAGATCGAGTTCGCCAGCTGATGCGTGTCACCAATGCCGAAGCCGGCGAGGAGAACCGTCTTCTCATCCGCCTTGCCGTCACCGTCGCTGTCCTTGAGATGCACGATCTGGTCAAAGTCGCAGACATACACACCACCCGCGCCCACTTCCACGCCCTGCACCATCGTCAGACCTTCCGCAAAGCGCGTGGATTTATCCGCCTTGCCATCGCCATCCGTGTCTTCCAGCACCAAGATAAAATCGGAAGGCTTGATGCCCAGCCGGGTCTGCGGATACGTCGGCGAGCAGGCCACATACAGCCGGCCCCGTTCATCCCAGGAAAACTGCGTCGGCTTCGCCACGCCTTCCGCCTCTGACGCGAAAAGATTCATCTCATAACCCTCCGCCACCGTGAAGGAGGCCATCTGCTGCTCCGCCGTGAGCACCGTTTCCGTGATCACGGGTGGTTCCGGCTTCGTCTCCTCCTGCACCTTTTCGCCCTTCGCCAGCGCATGAATGCGTGCATCCAGTTTCGCGACCAGCGGCTTCCGTTCTTCAAAGCTCTCCCGCAGCGACGGCGCAGCCTGCGCAGGCTTGCCAAACATCTGCGTCACGCGGTCGCCATACACGAACGACCAATTCGCCGGACGCCAGCAGTCAAACCACAGCCGGTTCTTCTCCACAATCGCCTCCCTCAGCGCAGTGAAATCATCCGCGTCGCTCGATGATGCACCGAGTTGCTGCGCCATCTCACGTGCCACCACGCGCAGGCCCAGTGCATTCAAATGCAGCCCATCGTCCGTGATGCGTGCCTTCGCGGCAGGTGCCGACAAGGGCGTGAACAGATCAACGAAGACCGCACCACGCTGTTTCGCCACCTCGCGCACCGCCTCGGCGTAGGCCTTCACATCAGCATTCCGCTCTGTCAGATCTGGCGCATGCGATGCCGTGGGCTTTTCAAACGGCATCGGCGACACCAGCACGAAGCGCGCTGTTTGGCCGCTGAACTGGTCCAGCAGCCGATGATAGGCCGACTTGAACTCCGCCAGCCGCTTCACGCCATCAAACGATTCCGTCTGCCCAAATTGTGCGATCACGATGCTCGCGCCCGCTGCATCAAGCTGCGCCTTCCAGTCGCCGAAATTCAAGTCCCGCCACTGCTCATACACCGTGTCCCCTTCCCAGGCCATCGACCGGAAACGCGGCTGCTTGGCTGCAAATGCTGTGCCGAGCACCGCTTCGAGTTCGCCGACTTTTTGATCACGCACCAGATTTTCCTGACCTGCCATCACAATCACTTCGTCCTGCTCCAGCACGAACTTGCCGCCTTCAAACGGCGCATGTTTCGCCACCGCAGTGCCAGGATTGCCAAAACGATTCAGCACATCCTTCTCCTCAGGCACCATCGCATCCGGCAGTGCCTCAATGGTGATGTTGCGGTAGGAGATCTGCGCCTTGCATTTGCCATGGATTTGCAGAGCAATAAGTCCCTTCAAATCGATGCCCGGCTCCCGCTCGGTGTAGTCCACCGTGCGCACCTTGTTCACAAACAACTGAATGCGCTGCTCCTCGGCGCGAATCTCATACTTGTTCCACTCGCCTGGTTTCTCAGCTTTCTCGATCAGTTCCTTCGCTGGCTGCAGCAGCATCTTCTTCCGCCGCGATTCATCATACAGGCAGCCCGAATAACCAGCGCCAATGTCCGCCTGATACCCACTCATCTCATTCGGCGGCTGCGGGATGCGCACGCTACGGAACTGCACGCCGCCATTCACAAAGCCCTCCGTGCCCTCCAGCTTGTATTCCAGCCGCAGGATGAAATTACGATACACCTTCTTCGAGGCCAGGAATTCATTCTGCGGATTCCCCTCCAGCGACCCGCCCACGATCACCCCATCCTGCACCCGCCAGACCTTCGTCTTTTCGCCATCCCAGCCCTTGAGCGTCTTGCCATCAAACAGAGACACCGGTTCAGCAGTGGCGGCGGAAACAAGCAGGGAAAAAAGAGCGAGCAGGGGGAGTGTGCGCATGGTTGGGAAAAAAGTAACGGGGCGCAC
Source organism: Prosthecobacter sp. (assembly GCF_029946185.1). GTDB lineage: Bacteria > Verrucomicrobiota > Verrucomicrobiia > Verrucomicrobiales > Verrucomicrobiaceae > Prosthecobacter. The sequence goes on along the minus strand of NZ_JAQSEA010000029.1, from coordinate 24,625 downwards.
CAAACGCGGCTGGACGCCGGATGCACCCGCAAAGTTTTACGAATACCAGCCGTGGAGCCTCCAGCTTGCGATGGCGGCAGAAGAGAGTAGACTTGGGGCATGACACTTGTTCTCCAACTGCCTGACGCATGGCAGCGGCTGCTCGGACTCGACTCTGGGAATGCAGAGACACGTGCCCGTGAGATGCTCATCATGGAAGGCTACCGTGAAGGTCGGCTTTCGCGTGGTCAGGCTGCGGAGATGCTGGGCCTGGGCTTTCATGAGACCGAGGCATTCTTGAAGAAGCATGGTGCTGAGCAGCAGCCGACATGGGCAGAACTGGAGACAGATGGTGATGCCATCCGATCCCTGCTGAAGGCATGAATGTTATCCCGCTGGTGGTGGCTGACACGACGCCACTGAACTATCTGGTGCTCATCGACAGGGCTGACGTTTTGGCAAAGCTCTTTGACGAAGTCTGGATTCCCGCAGCCGTCATGAATGAGTTGCGCCATCCCAAAGCGCCACCTGCTTTAGCCGATGGCTTCAGGCACCTCCTGCTTGGTTGCACGTGACCCAAGTCCAGCGCGTCGATCCATCCATCGCCCTCGGTGCAGGTGAAAATGAAGCCATTAGCCTTGCTCTTGAACGACAGGTGAGGGTCGTGTTAATGGACGAACGCAGAGGCCGGGCCGCCGCCCAAGCCAGAGGCCTGCTCCCGGTGGGCACGTTGAACCTGATCGATCTCGGTGACGAGTTGGGCTTTCTCGACGGCATCGCAGCATTGCAGGATCTCCGCCAAACGACCTTCCGTGCTGAAAAGACTCTCTTGGATCATTTTGAGGCGAAGCTGAAGGGCCGCAGGCAGTGACTTCGACGCATGCCACACGGTGCATGGCATGCGTAAAGATTCTGCAAACATCCCCGGCGGACGTATGTTCTCTCTCACAACCATGCGCCTACTCGCCCTCCTTTTTCTCTCCACCGCCGTCTTTGCCCAGACCGAGGCGGATTTCATCACGGCCCCACGCCAGCTCACCTTCGAAGGCAAACGCTCCGGGGAGGGCTACTTCAATGCCGAGGGCACGAAGATGATCTTCCAGTCCGAACGCGAGGAGGGGAACCCATTTTATCAAATCTACCTGATGGACCTCGAAACGGGCGACCAAGAGCGGATTTCCCCCGGTATGGGCAAGACCACCTGCGCGTGGATCCATCCTGATGGCAAGCGCGTCCTCTTCGCCTCCACCCACATTGATCCGGAATCGAAAAAACTCCAGGCCGCTGAGTACGAAGAACGCAAGAACTCCAAGGTCCGCCGCTACTCCTGGGACTACGACGAGCACTACGACATCTGGGAATACTCCCTCGGGGACAAGTCGCTCAAAAACCTCACCCACACACGCGGCTACGATGCCGAGGGCGGCTATTCACCCGATGGCAAAAAGATCGTCTTCGCCAGCAATCGCCAGGCCTATGCCGCCAACCTCAGCAAGGAAGACGAGGAGCGCCTGAAGATCGACAAACAGTACTTCATGGAGATCTACACCGCCGATGCCGACGGATCAAACGTGAAGCGCCTCACCGATGCGCCCGGCTACGATGGCGGCCCCTTCTTCAGCGCCGATGGCAAACGCATCTGCTGGCGCCGCTTCACCCCGAAGGGCGATGTGGCTGAAGTCTGGACCATGAACGCTGACGGCAGCGAGCAAAAACCCATCACCAAGCTCGGCGCGATGAGCTGGGCGCCGTATTTCCACCCCAGCGGCGAATACCTGATCTTCACCACCAATCTGCAAGGCTTCGCCAACTTCGAGCTCTACATCGTCGATGCCGCTGGCAAGCACGCTCCGGTGCGCGTTACCACCACGGACGGATTCGATGGTCTGCCCGTCTTCTCGCCCGATGGCAAGAAACTCTCCTGGACCAGCGGACGCGGGGCAGGGGGGGCTTCACAAATCTACCTCGCAGACTGGAACCACGACCACGCGCTCACAGCCCTCGGGCTCAAGACCGATCCGAATGCGGCTGTCTCCAAGACTCCAGAACCCGACTTCTCCGCCACCGTCGCTGAAATTCGTCCCGAAGACATGAAGCAGCAGGTAACCTACCTCGCCAGCGATGCCCTCGGCGGCCGCCTCACCGGCACCGAAGGCGAAAAACTCGCCACCCAGTATGTGGCAGACGTCTTCCAAAAAATCGGCCTCTCCCCCTTCGGCGATGATGACACCTACTTCGACAACTTCGACTTCACCGCTGGCGTCGCCCTCGGCGAGGGCAACTCCTTGACCCTCCTTGACCAATCCTTGACCGTTGACCAAGACTGGAAACCTCTCTCCTTCTCCCAAAACGGCGAGGTAAAACCCGCCGGCATCGTCTTCGCCGGTTACGGCATCGAAACATCCGAGACGGCCACCGGCAACGACGGCAAAAAAATCGAGACCTACAGCAGCTACGCTCATCTTGATGTGAAGGACAAATGGGTCCTCGTCTTTCGCTACGTGCCCGAAGGCATCACGCAGGAACGCCGCAATGAACTCAGCAGCTACGCCAGCCTGCGCTACAAGGCCCTCATCGCTCGGCAGAAAGGCGCACGCGGCTTGATCGTCGTCAGCGGTCCCAATTCCAAAGTGGTGCAGCAGCTCGCACCCCTCGCGTTTGATGCCTCGCTTGCCACCAGCGGCATCGCCGCCATCAGCATCACCGACGCCCTCGGTGACAAACTGCTCGCCAGCGCCGGCAAGACCCTCAAGGAACTCCAGGACAAGCTCGACAACGGCGATCTCATGGGCGGCATCGACTGCAAGGGGCTCACGCTCGCCGCGAACATCGTCATCCAGCAGGAAAAGAAAAAGGGCCGCAACGTACTCGGCGTTCTGCCTTACAGCGACAAGCCAGATCCCCACGTCGCCCCCCTCATCGTCTGCGCTCATGTGGATCATCTCGGCAGCAGCGGCGGCTCAAACTCTCGCGCCAAAGGCGATGAAGTGAACAAGATCCACCACGGCGCCGATGACAATGCCTCCGGCACCTCCGGCGTGCTCGAAATCGCCCAGTGGCTTGCCGACTTGAAAAAGCAGGGCAAGCTCACGCTCAAACGCGACATCATTTTCGCCGCATGGAGCGGTGAGGAACTCGGCCTGCTCGGCAGCAATCACTTCGTCGAAGCCTACGCCAAAATGATCAAGGGCGATCCCAACGCAAAACTCACCGGCATGTTCGCCGCATGCCTGAACATGGACATGATCGGCCGCTTTCAGAAAACCCTCGTGCTTCAGGGCCTCGGCAGCAGCTCGGTGTGGGCCAAGGAAATCGAAAAACGTAACGCCCCCATCGGCCTGTCCATCACCACGCAGAACGATGCCCACCTGCCTACCGACAGCACCGCATTCTATTTGAAAGGCATCCCCTCGCTGAACGCCTTCACCGGCTCCCACGCCGACTACCACATGCCCAGCGACACCGCCGACAAGATCGACTATATCAACGCCGCCAAGATCGCCAAGCTCATGGGCCTCATCGCCCGTGGCATCGCCACCACCGATCCCGCCCCCGACTACGTCGCCATGGAAGCGCCGAAAAACCAAGGCGTCCGCACCGGCCTGCGTGCCTACCTCGGCACCATCCCCGACTACGCCCAGGGCGACATCAAAGGCGTCAAACTCAGCGGCGTCTCCCCCATCGGTCCCGCAGCCAAAGCCGGCGTCAAAGCCGGCGACATCATCATCAAACTCGGCGGCAAGGACATCACCAATATCTACGACTACACCTACGTCATGGGCGATCTCAAAATCGGCAAAGAAACCACCATCAGCGTGCAGCGCGAAGGCAAGGACGTAGAAATGAAGATCACCCCCGGCTCTCGCGACTGATCACCAAAGCGGCTGGCTGGTGTGCCATATACAAGAGGCCGACATTCTTGTCTTGAAGGCCAACGGCCTTCCGCAACATAGCGAAGGGTTGCCGAGCCTCGGCGAGGCTACCCTGGTGCTGGCTGGTGTGCCATATACAAGAGGCCGACATTCTTGTCTTGAAGGCCAACGGCCTTCCGCAACATAGCGAAGGGTTGCCGAGCCTCGGCGAGGCTACCCTGGTGCTGGCTGGTGTGCCATATACAAGAGGCCGACATTCTTGTCTTGAAGGCAACGGCCTTCCGCAACATAGCGAAGGGTTGCCGAGCCTCAGCGAGGCTACCCTGGTGCCAGGCGACAGCCATCCGGAAAGCAAATCCAACGCTTTCTTTTGCACACCGCGCCTGCCAGTAGCGTCTGCCACGCCCTCCCGCCGCAGGCCCGTTCGTATTCATTGCTGGCGGTGCTTGATGTAATGAACTTCTGTGGCAGCAAACTGGCTGTTGAGCGCTGTCCCACCGCTGTCTCCACACACTGCGGCCACCAGCAGATCACGGCCTGAACATAAACTCCGTCGTGTTCAGCAGCGCCCACGCGACATCCTGATCCGACGCCGCGGTGCGCAAAATAGCCGCCCGCTCGTTATCGCTTGGTTCCCGCCCCAGCAGCCCCAAAAACATCCCTTCGGCATTGCCAGCCTTCGCCGTTGTTTGGGCCACGAGTTCGCCATTCATCATGAAGCGCACAAGCTCATGCGAAAGCGGTGTGCGGCTTTCGTCCGTCCATTCACGCGTGCCACGGCCCAACATTCGTAGCACATGCCCGGACTGCGGGACTTGCGGCAGTTGGGCATCGTTTTCACCCGTGAGTGTTTTCCAGATGACCTCGGAAGGCAGGCGACGGATCTGCGGTGCTGGCGCAAGGTAGCAGTCGCGCCACTTCCAAGTGTAGTCGATGCCTGACCGGCTGTAGGCCTCGGTGCGAGCCAGGATACGCTGGAATTCTCCAAGCCTCCCACCGCAGTGCAAAAATTCCTCGATGAGCAGCTTGGGGGCTTGGGAAAAATCGTCGCGAGCATTGATGGTCAGATCGATCCAAGTAGCCGCTCCACGCGGCGATCCGCTGAAACAACTCCGGTGATAGTGTTGGGGATTTTCTCCACCCTTGATGCCGTGCCACGGCGGCGCGTCATCCACGCCGCCCACCGTGATGTCCGCCTCCTGTCCCGGCATGCCGAACATACCACTCCACACTCGGAGCGCCGCCACCAGGGCGAATCGTTTACTCTGGTCATCCTCAGTGATCCACTGAACCACCTGCATGAGTTTATCTCGATCATCCCGCAACCAGCCGCCACCCAAGCGAGGTAGTGCAGGCTGAATCACTTCGCCTGGTTTGGCATCGGGGTATTTATAGTCGAGCGGCACCCGCATCTCTTTTTGGCCGGTGAAGCAAGCTGCTAAAGCATAGCAATTATGCTCGGTGTAGTCGTTAAAAGGATGGTCGTGGCACATGGCGCAGTACAGATCCTCCCCCAGTACGGTGTAGAATGTCTCCACGGCAGCGCGCATCGCATTGCCTTCATCTATTGAAGGCTTCCGCCAGCTGCCGATCATAGCGGCAACGATTTCAGTATAGGGACGGTCCTCCGCAGTCGCCTGCCGCAACCACGCGATGGTTTTGAAATCGTAGTCTCTCACTCGAAACGCCTCCGCCAGCATGCGGAAGCGCACCTCGGCGGCACCGGGTTCGCGGGTGAGAGCGTCTGTGAGTTTGGCGCGTTTGTCAGGTGATGAATCTGCGATGAACTCAAGCACCTCATCCGGACGCGGCAGCCTGCCTGCGAGATCGATGCACGCACGCCGCAGAAATGTCGTGTCGTCAGCAACAGCCGGCAATTCTGGCAGTGCAGGATTGCGTTGGTAATTCACCCGTTTCTCCGAGGTGAGCCGATAGTCATGCATCAATCCCCGGTCGATTCGCTCAGCCGCTTCTTGAGCAGTCGCGCTCTCCGCCGTTGGTGAAGCATTCATCTGCGCTTGAATCTCAGGGGTGCAGACGAGCAACAGGGCGCAAAGCGGCAGACAGCGTTTCATGCCTCCTGAACGTCCGACCCCGCAAGTTCTTAGCCCCCGTCCTCTCGCGCAGGCTTGCACAGGCGGATCGACTCGCTAAGCATCCCGGCCCATGAAAATCCTCGTTACTGGCAAAGGCGGTCGTGAACACGCGCTCATCACCGCACTCAGCGAATCGCCCCAAAAGCATGAACTCTTCGTCTATCCGGGCAGCGATGCCATCGCGATGCTGGCGACGCGGGTGGACGTGGCAGGATTGCCCGAGTTGATCTCTTGGATGACGCAGAACAGCATCGACCTCTGCGTGGCGGGCGAAGAGGCGCTCCTCGTCAAAGACAGCGGCCTATCCAATCTCTGCGCCGAGGCCGGCATCCCATGCTGGGGCCCACGAAAAGAGATCGCCCAGCTCGAAGCCTCCAAGACCTTTGCGAAAAAATTCCTCCAACGCCACGGCATCCCCACCGCAGATTTCGAGATCTGTACCAACGCGGCGGAAGCCAAGTCTGCCCTGACTGAAATGCCCATCGTCCTGAAGTTCGACGGCCTGGCCGCTGGCAAAGGCGTGGCGGTCTGCACCTCGAAGGACGAAGCGGAAGCCTTCATCGATGACGTGATGGAAAAGCGCTGCTTCGGCGCAGGCGATCTGCTGGTCGAAAAATGCCTCACTGGCCCGGAGATCTCGATCTTCGTCTCCGTGTGTGATGACAAGTATCAGATCCTCATGCCAGCGCGCGACTACAAACGCATCCGCGATAATGATCAGGGACCCAACACCGGCGGTATGGGTGCAGTGGCCTCGCTTGAATTGGCCGAGCCAGCGCTGATGCAGCGCATCGAACGCGAGATCGTGCAGCCCACCGTGCAGGGTATCTTGAAGGACGGCCTCAAATATCGCGGCTTCCTCTACTTCGGCCTCATGCTCACGCCCAACGGCCCGCAGGTGATCGAGTACAACTGCCGCTTCGGTGATCCCGAAGCCGAAGCTGTGCTGCCCATGCTGCGCGGTGATTTCGCCACCTACGCCTTTGAAGCGGCCAAAGGCAATCTACAGCCCGACCTCATCCACTTCGCCCCCGGCTGGAGCATCTGCCTCATCAGCGCCAGCGCCGGTTATCCCGCCTCATCACGCAACGGCGATGTCATCTCCGGCCTGGAATCCGTCAGCGGTGCCCGTGTGTATCACTGCGGCACCAAGCAAAATGCCAGCGGCCAGTTTGAAACGAATGGTGGCCGCGTCCTCGCCGTCGTTGCCCAAGGCGCAACCCGTGTCGAAGCACGTGAGAAAGCCTACGCCGAGAGCACCAAGATCACCTTTGACGGCCTGCAGCGCCGCTCAGACATCGGCAAGATGCACTTTGAATGAAGCATTAGTCCATACCACATGGAGCAAGCGCCTTTGCCCATTCCTTGCCGCAGGGTATAAAAAATATTGGTAGCAGCAGGCAACCTGCGAATTTGGCGGCAGCAAAGTAGTCCGCACATTCCATGTGCGGTTCGTCTGCGTCTCCTGATCGCATTTTGCTCAAAGCGTCAAGGCTGGACAAAACTCTGAGGACCCATGGCATCGCTACTGCTGGCGAAGCAAAGTAGCCTTGTTCCTGTGGAACAAGGAACGCGCCGCTTCATCCCAAACTCTTAAAAAGGTAGAGCTAATGCGTTCTCCCTCACAACACCTCAAAGGCTGAAATCTCATCGCCACTCTGGCCGCGTGAACCCGCTCCCTCGGAACCATTCATTTCCCCATCTTCGCCAGCCGCTCATCACTCTCTAGATGCCCGGACCAGCCAAAGTGGCACCGAAATTCAAAGCAGTCCTTCATCTCCTCAAACGGCCCAGTCCACTCAGACTTGTTTGACGCGACAGTAATATCCGCAGCCACAAAGCCAGTAATAGGAAGTCGCTCAATGGCAAAAGCATCATTGAGAAGCCGCGTCTTTTTCCAATTAAGCCCCATGAGCTGCGCGCTGACGCAATCCACCGCCACCGGATGCGTCCCCGCAAGGATAACACCGCTCGCCACCGGATCGCAGGACATCGGCCCATCGCCATCGCCGCCGATGATGCCATCCACAATCGTCAGGTAGCGCAGCGGCTTCTCACGCCGCACCCCACGCCCATCAAAGTAGAAGAAGCATTTGTGCAGATCCAGGATCATGCGCCACGCCGTGTTGTTGCCGTGCCAGTTGCCGGAGCGGACGACATGCTTCGTGTCGCCAAACACCATTCGCCCCATCTTCTTCAGCGGCACAAACAGCTTGGACAGAAAGAAGCGGCCAAACAGAATTTTTTTGGCGGTCCGCATCAGCGAGCCTTCGAGCGCGCGCTTAGCGGAGGATTCGGCAAATTGATCCCCGCCTTCAGCCGGTGTGCCTTCAGTGTGGCGCGGCAGCCAGTTGGTGCGCGGCGTGGTGCCGACAAGGTTTTTCAACGCGACAGTGAGCCCCACTTTTTTATGCGTCTTGAGCTTCGGCACATTGATCAGCACATCCGCATTCATCGGCGTGCGGCAGATGCGGTATTCGTGGTTCGGGTCCGTGTGCTGGCGGTTGGTCGTGGCAAAGTCAAACGAAGCTCCGTAAAGCTTGCCCAGCCCTGGATGCCCCAGAAATTCGCTGTCCGCATCAAGGTGAATGTCCACCGCTCCCGAGGGATCGCTCGGCAGTTCCCGCTTCGCAATCGTCACCCCGTCATCAATCGTCCATTCCTCACAGCGCATGTCGAACAGCAGAAAAGCGATCCCCGCGAACTCCTTCGTGAGGTCCGTGATAAGATCATCCAGACGGTGCAAACGACGGATTGTGGCAAAAGACGAATCACTCTGCGGTGCATCACACAACGTGACGCTGCCATGCCCCTGAAGCTTGCGAGCCGCCCAGCGAGCGACCTCGCGCACAACGGCGGGATGCGTGATGATGGTGAGCCAGCCGCCTTCATCCTCCGGCTTGCTCGCATTGTGCTCCTTCACCCAGTTTGGCTTGATCACCACACGATCACCAGGCGTGATGAAATCTGCCGCAAGTTCCAGCGCATCAATGGCCGCCTCGATCTGCTGGCGCAGCGCGTCGGCATCATCATAGCTGGCTTGGCCGCTGAAGACGGAGACTTTAGGTGCGCCGAACGAGGAAGGGGAGAGCATGTTCACAGAGATGTGAACTCTTAAGGTCGGCACGTTCCCTTTGCAACGCTCTGGCAACTGCCGAGTTTCCCGTATGAAGAAAGTGCTGCGAATCATGCTCCTCGTCCTCATGGCGGCGGTGGCCATCGTGATTTGGCTACAACGGCATGTCACCCATGTGCTGCCCCAGCCCCTGGATCCCGCCTTCATCCGGCTGACTCCTCGCGAAGTGGCCACCCTGCCCCTGGCGACCCGTTTTGACATGCCCATGGGTTCTGAACACGGCGCGCTCACCTACAATGCGCGGCCCTTTCGCATCCAGCGGCATCTCGGCGATGACTTGAACGGCATCGGCGGCGGCAACTCAGATCTGGGCGATGCCGTTTACGCGGCAGCAGCCGGGCGGGTGGTCTACGCGGGGAGTCCCGGTCCAGGCTGGGGCAAAATGATCCTCATCGCGCATCGTCTGCCGGACGGCGACGAACTCGGCCCCGTGATCCAGACAATGTATGCCCATTTGGATTCAATCCGAGTGGAGGCCGGGCAGAATGTGCAGCGCGGCCACCAGATCGGCACCGTGGGCACGGCCGAAGGTGCCTATTTGGCACACCTGCATTTCGAAGTGCGCCTCGGCCCTTATGTGAATCCTGGCCAAGGTTATGCTAACACGCCCCTGAATCGCTTCGGGCCAGAACAATTCATCCGAACACATCGTGGTGCCGGGGTGGAATTGCTGAATCCGACACACAAAAAAGACTGAGATTTACAAAAAGATGATTTGAAGGAAGCCCTTTTAATCCGTCAATCATACATCCCTTCAATCCATGCGTTTGATCTCCGTATTTTGTTGTCTGCCTATCCTAGTGTCTTCACTAGGATTTGCTCAGCCAGTGAAATCGACCCAGCCCCAGATCTCCTGCGAGAATCTATGTGGGGAGTTGTTTAACTCGATCCGGATGGAACCCGACAAGATGGTGATGCGGCTGGAGGAGGCTCTGGTCATCCATGAATCCTGCGCCGGTGATATCGTGACCGCAGCGATTGATGCCGTGAATGCCGAGCCCGGGCAGGTTCGCAGAATCGTAGAAACAGCGATGGATCTTGCGCCCGGGCGCGCAGCGATGATTACGGCTGCGGTGAAAAACTACACCACTCCGCAGGTCGTGGCTGCCGCCGAAGAGCAGATGGAGGTGCGCCGCGCTGTGGTTCCGGATGCAGCACCACCTATGCCGATGGCCGGAGAGCAGGTGATGCGTGCGGAACTACCGCTAGAAACCCGCAGCATCCCCATCGTCGAAGTGCGGCGTGCTGAACCGGCGCCCGAGGCACCCATGAATCTGATGGATGTGCCCAAGGCAAAAGCGATGCACTAGTTGGCTCTGTTCCGTTACTTCGTGGGAATCTCGTTCAGCGTGTAATAGCCCACCTTGTGCAGCAGCGGGAGCTTGTCAGCGCTACGTACGCCATCAAGATGCAGTTCATGAATGTGCCCTTGGGTGAGCGGCGAGATCGTCAGGCGTACGGATTTGCCATCTGCAGCCACTGTGGCGGCGGTAATCTTCGGCAGGATTTCGGAGACCTCGTCACCACCGTACTGCTCGCGATACGCATAGGTGAACTCACGCATGCTGTAGCTCTTCAAATCACCTGCGGAAGTGGGATCAACAGGCTGCGTGAAGGTGACCTCAAAGCCGTCCGGCTTGGCGTGCATTTCATGTATCTCAAAAGGTGTCTTGCCGGTCCATTCGCATTTTTCAAAGCAGAAGGGCTTTCCGCCGCGTGCTCCCCAGCCGCGGTCACTGCCGCCGACGAAGACGCGGCCTTCTTCATCCATGCGTCCCCCAATGATGCCGCTGGCAAAGCCGCTGCGGAAGGGAATCACCACTCCCTGCTTGATGCCATTCACCGTTTCCAAATAGACGCGGCTGAGATTGCTGTGGCTTTGATCCGCCACAAAGAGCTGCTTGCTGAAGGGGCCAAATTTGCCCGCGCTGAGATCACAGATGATGGCGGTGGCGGAGTTGCCGATCTTGCCGTGCACAAGGTAAACAGCGGGCGGCAGGAGCTGCTTGATGCGTTCGCGTTCCGTCACCATGCGGTCGGGATCACCATCGGGGCGGTTTTCCTTGCGACTGCGCTCGCCTTGAAAAGCCTCGGGGATGGGATCAATCGGCCGCGGTCCCATGTTGGGGGCGAGATCATACCAGACATTGCCACCTGGATGGCCTTGGAAGCTGCCAGGAACGAGATGCTGCAACGTGCAGGCACCGTGCCACGGGCCTTGATTGTCGCAGTAATAGACCTCGCCATCCGCATCGAAACCGATGCCCCCAGGGCTGCGGATGCCGGAGCATGTGGGAACCATGGTGCCGTCAGGTTTGATGCGGAGCGCCCAGCCGCGAAACGGCACGGCGCTGCCGAAAGAACCCGTCAGGCACAGCGTCACCCAAAGATCGCCCGCTTTGTCAAAACGACTGCCAATGGCATATTCGTGGTAATCGCCGGAGACGCCCCAGCTGTCGTTCACATTTTCAAACACATCGGCCCGGCCATCGTGATCGGTGTCTATGAGCCGGGTGACTTCGTATCGCGTGGTGGCGTAGAGGTTTTTGTCCTTCGGATTGTAAGCGATCCCGAGAACCTCATGCAGACCGGAGGCGAAGAGCTTGTAGTTGACACTCGCGGCATCATCGCTGCCCGCACCACTGACGATCCAGATTTCACCACGACGGGTGCCGAGGGCCAGCTTGCCATCCGGCATTAGCTCGATGGAGCCGACCTCCAGCGCGGTCTCCTTGGGTGTGGCATAAGTGGTGATCTTGTAAAAATCAGCTTCGACCGGATCAGCGGCAAAAAGCGGTGAGCAGAGCAGGGAAAGAAAGAGAATGCATTTCATGGCAGTGCGTGGCGAAAGATTACTGGGCCCACTGGTAGGTGATGGTCATCGTTCCCGGCTTCGCACGAACAACGAGATTCTGACCGGCGAGCTGGGCGTCGCTGGCGGTGATGCGATAGGGAAGCGAACCTTTGCTGACAAAACTACCGTCCCTGCTCTCAAACGAACCATTGCCGATGCGATACCACGCATGGGCAGGCAGTTTGCCCGTGACCTTGATCGTGCGGATCAGCTTCGCCTTGCCGTCGGGTTTGTTGCCGTCCCCTTCGACCGCGAAAGACTCCTCAATCTCCGCACCCTGCCACGTGTAGCGGAAGGTGGGGCTGCGTTTGGTGTCGAGCGAATAGCCCAGCCAGTGGAAGCCTTCATAGCGCTTCGTCTTGTCCCACTTCGGCCACTCCGCCTCCGGCTTCTCAGTCACAAAAAAAGCGGGTGTGGCCTCTCCGGTGGGCAGCAGTACATCGTACCCCAGCGGCTTCTCATGGCCACCGCCGCGCGAGTTCCAGTGCCTTGCAGCGTCCATGAAAGCACCGCGCCAGATGAGCGCCAGGTTCATGCTCTCAGCACTCCACGCAATGTTCACCCCGCCGGGATAGCCGACTCCGATGCCTCGATTGCCCGCGCCTTGAATGAAGTTCCGATACACCACCGCTTCGTCCTTCACCACGAGGGGGATGGGGTCGAACTCCTTCTGCTTTTTGGTGCCACCCTTCCACTTCGGGTGCAGCCATGTGGACAGCGGCGTGATCTGGAAGTCGCTGCCTTTCCATGCGGCATAAAGCTCGATCTCCCCGCCGCCTTGGAAATATTCCAGGCGAAACTCATGCTCACCCTTTTCGAGGGGGATCCCTGCTTCCTTGATGTCGCCCGAAGGGTGAATGCCGTCATAGGCCAGGATATCCTTGCCGTCGATCAAGATGCGCGAGCCATCATCGCTGGAGAGATAGAAGCGATAGGGGCCCTTCCTGGGAGCGACAAATTTACCCGTGAAGACCACCCCAAACTCGTTTTTGTAGTCGTCCAGCTTCACCTGAAGAAGGTTGTCGTCGATCTTGCCTTCACGGTGCGGCTTGAGCTTGGAGAAATCCGGGAGCTGCTGCCAGTTGCCCAGATACAGGGCAAACTGGAGGTCATGCAGCGTGTCTCCCACCGGCGCTACTTTCAGCACGCCACGCATGGTCAGCGCATGGCCGGGAAAAGTGCAGACGTAGGGGTAGTTGCCGGACTTCTCAGGCGCAGAGAAGCTGATCACTTCTTTTTCATGCGGATTCAGCATCTTGGAGTGTGCCCAGATGCGTTTGTCGTCGGGCAGCCAGTTGCGCTTCAGGGCGTCCTCCGGCTTTTCCATCTGCTTCATCGCCATGGCGGCGGTGTCCGTGCCCGGCTGGCAGAAAACCAGGTTATGCGGTAGGTCATCACCGTTTTCAAAAGTGATTTTCACCGCCTGCCCCGGCTGCACCACGAGTTCAGCTGTGTCATATTTCATCTGCGCCGTCATCGTTTTGAGCGAAAAGACGGCGGGCTCGGCGGCCCGGGCAGCGGCGGCGGCGAGAAGAATGGCGAAAAGCAGGCGGGTCATATGGGGGCGCGATAAACGAAGGCGGCGGAGGTTGCCTTGCGGAAATCCAGCGTCAATGCCCTGAGTTTTATTTCCTTCGCACTTTGAGCTTGGCGCAGGCCGTGGAATTTGATTATCTCTCCCCATGCACACTTGGTATCTGCTTAAAGCCTCGGACAAGGAAGTCTATGAAGCCAAAGACCTCGAAACCCTTCGCGGCTGGGCGGCTGACGCCAAAATTTCTCCGCTCGACAAGATCTCCAGCGACAACCGCCTGAGCTGGCAGCGCGCGCCCATGATCGCGGAACTGCAGATGGACCTCCTCGTGCAGATGCCGGACAATTATCTCTACGGCCCGACCAACGTGGCGACGATCCAGGAGTTCATGGCCACCGGCGAGATCGATGAAAATGTGACGATCATCAACTGTCTCGACAACAAGGAGTCGCGGCTGGCGGATCTGTCGTGGTTCCAGGCCAGCCCGCATCATGTGCGCAGCGCTGCCACGACCTTTATTGGCACCGGGCGCTCAGATGAGAAGAGCGGCATGGGAGACGCCATGCAGCAGTCGCGCATTTCCACGCTGGAAAAGCAGGTGATGGAGCTGCAACGCGTGGTGGATGAATGGCAGCAGGCCTACAACGGCCTGCGCCAGCAGTTTGTCGAATCAACCGGCCGCGAGCCGATGTGATTCAAATCAGGCTTCATCCGTTGTTTTATCCACGCTTAAACCGGGGAGCTCTTTGGCTTTGTCGGCATAGCGGTCGAAGCGGTTGGAGAGGATCAGCAGCGTGGGAGCCCACAGCCCGATGAAAATGCCCAGGCGCTCCGCGTGGGCCGCCTGTTCCGGCGAATTGCCGTTAAAAAACCACCAGCACCAGATGGAGAGGACGACGGAGAGCATGCCCGCCTGGAAACAGATCGTGCTGAGCGTGCGGCAGATGGAAGGGTTCATGGCTCAAACTCTGCCATGCATCCATGCCCTCCGGCAAGCAGTCACCGCCCTCAGCGCAAATCCGGCGTACTAAAACGCAGTCGCAGGCGCGTGGTGCGTGTGGGAGCTTGAGACAACACCGCTCTGGGGCATAGTGTGTGCAATGATTTCCTTTGCTGACATCCGCTGCACGACCGCTCCTGTGAGACCGCGGCAGCCCCGCGTGGCTCCTCACAAGCCCCGTGTGCAGCCGCAGACAGCACCGCCAGCGCTGGAGCCACCCTGGCATGTCATCCTGCTGGATGACGAGGTTCACTCGTTTGATTACGTGATCGAAATGCTCAACGTGATCTTTGGTCATACACTCGAACTAGGCAAACGTATGGCGAACGAGGTCAATGACTGCGGCCGTGTGATCGTGGCAACGGTCCACAAGGAACTGGCCGAATTGCGCCAGCAGCAGATTGAGGAATACGGTCCTGATCCCCGCGTGCCGGAATGCAAGGTGTCCATGCGGGCGACGATAGAGTGCTCCGAATAGGCTAGACCTGACGTGCGCGGGGCTCTGGAATACCACGCAAAATCAGGATGGAAATGGCCGACATCACTGCCGCGAGGCAGGCGACGAGGTAAAACGAACCGCTGAGCGAGTAAATCACACCGCCAAGACTCGTGGCGAGCATCAGCGCCCACACATTGCAAAAGCCGAGCACGGCTTGCAGCGTCGAGCGGCGTTCCGGTGGGCAAAGTTCTGCAGCGAGCGTCAGATCGCCGACTTTATCCAGGAACTGTCCGAATCCGAGGATGAAGAAAGCCGCGCTGAAGCCGCCAAATGAGTGAGTCAGGCTGGCCCAGACGCACAGCGTGATGCAGATGATCCGTGACAGGATCAACAGCATCTTGCCGCCTTTGTGGTAGCCCATCCAGGCTGCAAGCATGCTGCCTAAAATGGTGCTGATGTATTGGATTGAGACAAAGATGCCCACATCCGCTGCTGGCCTGCCCGTGGTGTGCAGCGCATGCAGGGTGAGAAATGAAACCACCATCAAGTAGCCCATGCCTGTGAAACGCGCGGCGATCAGCTTGAGCAACTGCGGCTGTTCACCCAGCAGGCCTGGCAGACTACGCAGATAGCTCCAGTAGTTGCCGGAGTGCGGAGGGTGATATGGATGCGACTCTGGTAGCTCGCGCATGAACGATTGTGACAGCCAGGACAGAAGTAAAAAGCCGAAGGTGATCAGGTGCAGCATCGCGTAGCCGCGTTGTCCCGGTGCATGGGTCAGCACCTGATGGATCACCGCTCCGGCCACCATGCCGATGCACGCCTGCGTGATGTAGCGTGCTGCCCAGCCTGCGGCACGGACACGCTCTGGCACCATGCGCGTGACCATCTCCATCCAGGCCACCGCTCCCACGCCGCCAATGAGACCGGAGACCACCGGCGTCAGCACCACCAGCGGCAGCAGCCACGGGCCGGCATCCTGCCAAAACCACAGCACCAGGCCGGTGATGAGATAAGGCAGCCGTTGCAGCAGGCCAAAGCTCATCACCCACAGCTTGAAATTCGTGAGGCGTTCCACCAGCGGTGACACAAACAGTCCAGCCATCGCAAACGCCGCCGGCAGAATGGCGGGCATGATCGCGATGATTGCCGAGCGTCCGCCGAGTTGCTCCACCATTTTGGGCATCACCGTTTCCGGCTGGAGAAACGCCACCCCGCCCATGTACAAACCGCCTTCCAGGCAGTGGCAGATGAAATTTCGCCGCACGACCTGCGGATGATGCTGATGAGGGATTGCGGTGTCTGAGGGCATCGCGGTAGGCATCATCGTGGCGTGGTCTGGCTCGAAAGAAAGTGAATCGTCTGAACTGATGGCTTTGCGTCTCAGTATCACGTTTTGCCTCGTAAAAAATCAACCTCCCGTCCTTGCGTAGCGTTTCCATTGCTGGTTCAATCCACCCACAATCCTTAACCCTGAATACATATTATGACACTCAATCCCAAACTTACCAATCTGCTCAACGAGCAGATCAACAACGAAATGTCCTCCAGCTATGTGTACCTCGCCATGGCAGGGTGGTTTGAGCGCACACCGTATGCCGGTTTTGCGCAGTGGATGTTTGCCCAGAGCCGCGAAGAGACCATGCATGCGCTGAAGTTCTACCAATACCTCGTGGATCGTGATGCCACAGTGGAATTGCAGCCGATCGCCCAGCCGAAAATGGATTACGCATCGCCGATGGATGCTTTTCAGCACAGCCTCATGCAGGAAGAAAAAGTCACCCAGCAGATCAATGATTTGTATGAGGTCGCGGAGCAGGTGAAAGACCATGCCTCGAAAAATCTGCTGCTCTGGTTCCTCAATGAGCAGATGGAAGAGGAGAAAACCGTGCGCGACATGCTCGACCGCCTCAAACTTGCCGGCGAAGATCCAGCCAGCCTCTTGGTCCTTGACCGTGAAGCTGGCAGCCGTCCAAGCGGTGGTGGTGGGCGTGGCAAGCCCGGTGGCCCAGGCGGTGCCTGATCAGTTACGGCACCAGCCCCATATCCCACGGCCACAACGGTGTGTACGTGGCGGATTCCACCCAGCCGCGCACGTGTTCGTCGCCGCTGGGCACTTCCACATAGCTCCAAGCTCCGCGTTTTTCGAGCAACCGCACCTGGCTGCCGGGTGGGAGGGCGATGACATTGCCGGAAGTGACTGTGGCGGCGCTGTAGGCGCTGACTTCACGTGCAGTGACGACCATCACATCCTTCACCCGGTCTCCTGGCACGGGCCGGATGGCGGCAAAAGTGGCTGAAGGAATGAAAATCAGCAGGCCAAGGATGCTGAAAATCAGTGCATAGGTTCCGCTGCTGCCTTTCTGTGAGTCGGCAAGAATCCAGCGCATCAGCGCCAGCAAAATAAGCCATACCCCGACGGATGCAGCGATGACCCAGGTGTTTTTGTTCAGCAGCAGGCTCCACTCAGCCAGAGGCGAGTCCTCTCCAAATCGGAAGAATCGCAGCTTTCCATCCAGGTGCCGCAGATTCTGCCTCACTTCAGGGTTCAAGGGATCCAGCAACTGCGCACGCTGGTACCACAGGGCTGCACGCCCCATGTCCTCCTGCCGGTAACGGGCGTTGGCAATGAGGGTGAAAACCGCAGAACTCAAGGCGGGCGGCTGCTGCTTGGTGAGTGATTCGCCGAGGTATTGCGCCTGGGTGAACTTGCCTTTTTCCAAAGCTTCGCGCGCCTGCTGATAAAGTTCGTCAGGGGAAGCATCGGCGGCACCTGCATTGAGTGAGAGCAGGGTCAGCGTGGCGATGAAAATGGCAGTGCGCTTCAGCAGCGGTGCCAAAGTGGACAGGATGCGGCTGCGCTCACCTGCGCCAAGCTCTTGCCCGGAGGCAGGAGCGGCAGTGAAACTCTGGGTCTCATAGCGGCGGATGATCTGCTGCAGTTCCTCGTCCTGCACTCCATCCGGCTGGCTGCGGTGGATGAAGTGGGCGGCGCGCTGGAGGAAATCACGATCCGGGAGATGGCTCTCCTCCAGACCCTGCCACAACTGCTGCAGTTCACCCCGCACCCCGCTCGTTGCTTCTGCGCGACGGCGGCGAAGCCACATGAACAGAGCTGCCAGAACCACAAGGGCCGCTGGAATCGACTGAATGGCCCAAAAACGTGTGCTGGTGGTGAGCGGGGCGTTGGCGGCGGTCGTGCTCAGCCACTGTGCCTTGGCCGGAATCTTCATGAGGATGTCGCTGACCTGAGGCTTGGGCTGCTGCACGGGAGGCGGCTTGGGGGGCTCCACTCCGCCACTGCTTTCCGCACCCACGGCAGCGGCCACCACGGCACCGGGCTTGATCCGCAGCGCTATCGGCGGCGTGCGTGCGGCGACGTATTTCTTCTGTGCAGGGCTGAAGTAGCTCAGCTCAAACGGGGGCAGTTCGGTGTGCACTTTTTCCGGCACAAAGACCATCGAATAACCGATGCGGTGCTGCAGGGTGGGCATGAGATTGGGATCAATCGGGCCGTCCACATTGTAGCGTCGCGGGGGGTAGGCCTTCCAACCTTCAGGCGGCATGAGGCCGGGTGGGTTGAGCGCGTCGAAATTGCCCGAACCGTCGATGGTGATGTCCACGGCCAGCGGATCGCCGACGCTGAGTTCATTGGGGGTGGCAGTGGCGCTGATGCTGAAATCACCCACGGCTCCGCTGAAGTTGGCGGGTTTGCCCTCGGTGGGAAGCGGCAGCACCTTGATCTTCACTTCCTGGCTTTTGACCACATGCTTGCGTGGCTCCACGTCGCCCATGATCATGCCAAAGGGCAGGCCTCGGCTCATCTGCCGCTGGGCGGTTTCGTCATAAACCTCGAACAACAACTCACAATTGGCGGGCCCCACCTTGAGATCGCCTGCGTGGAGTGCGGAGAGCGTGCTGCGATAGGTGAAGACAATGTAGTCAACGTCATTGATGCGCTGCGGGTTTTGCTCGGCCTGCTGCGGAAAGCGGGCGATGGCAAAATCACTCTTGTTCACTTCGATCAGGCCGACACGGCGCAGCATCACACTGCGGCGGGGGACATACAGGCTGGCACTGATGGGAACCACCTCGCCCTGGTAGATCTCCGTCTTGCCGACTTCAATTTGAAACAGCGGTATGGTGGCGTCTTCGGCTGCCGTGGGAACGGTGGTTGCAGATTCACTGACGGTGAGACGGACCTCATTGGTTTTGAGAACCTCACCGTTCACCAGCAACTCCTGCGGTGGAAGGACAAACTCGCCGGGTTCGGAGCTGGTGACACCCCAGGAAAGCTGCGTGGAGATCACCTGCTGGGCACCGCGAATCTCGATGCTCTGCCGGGTGGAAAGCGCGGAACTCATGCCGACTTGCACCGGCAGTCGCAGTTGTGGCTCGCTTTGGATGGTGCCGTTCTGAACTGTGATGACGTAGCTGACCTCCTGGCCGGTCCGCGCGTGGTCAGGCTGGAGATAAGCACGGATCGTAGCTGCGGAGGCGCTGGTTAGAAAAAATGTCAGAAACAGCAGCGCTTGCAGCAAGCCAGACTGAGGACTGAAAGTCCAGAGACCCGCAATGGCTGCTGGCCGTGCCTGAGTGGAGGTGAGATGGAGGCTATGAATCATTCGAACTTGGGAATTGCGTTAGTCCTTCTGGCTTCGTCAATGCCGGAGCATGCGGCTCACCAGTCCTTCTTGTTAGGCGGCGGGGTGTGGTAGCGGTTGGTCGGCGGCGTAGTGATCTCATCCATGTATTGACGGAGATAGCCTTCTGCTTCGCCGGGGGTATAACCCGTACGTGGATTGCGTTGATCAGAGGGAATGGCTTTAGCCGTTTTTTTATCCTCGTCCCCACCAGGCTTCTGGCCGTCTTTGCCCTGCTGGCCTTCTTTTTCGCCGGGCTCACTGCCAGCGGCTTGGAGCCGTCCTTCGGGCAGTTCTTTGGCATCCTTGCCGCCAATGCCGTCATCATCCTCCTTCTTTTCGCCCTTGCCTTCTTTTGGCTCTTTGGCTTTTCCTTGGCCGTCCGGGTCGCTGCCTTGCTTGCCAGCGTCCCCCTCCTCGCCTTCTTCACCTTCCTGGCCTTCGCCCTTGTCGCCTTTTTGCCCCTTCTGACCTTTTTGGCCGTTGTCACCTTTTTGGCCCTGTTTTTCCTCCAACTGCTTCATCATCTGGCGCAGTTGGGCGAGCATTTTATCCACGTGATTTCGGTTCTCGCGTAGCTCCTTGTTCTCAGGATCGAGTTCCAGTGCTGCATCAAGATGACGCAGCGCATCGGTCCAGCGTTGAAGGGTGATTTTTGGCTGCTCCTGCAGGCCGCGCACCCCTTGATCATAGAGCGTCTGACCGAGGCCGCGATGAGCGCGTGTGCGCAGTGACTTGTCCTCTGTGTGGAGCACTTCGCTGAAGTTCTTGACGCTGCCATCGTAGTTGGTGAGGTCATGCTCTGCCGTGGCGAGACCGTAGAGAAGTTCATCGCGGGAATGCGCGTCGAAATCCTCTCGTTCCAGCAGCTTGCCGTAGAGATCACGGGCCTTTTTAAAATCCCCGCTCGCAAGTGCTTTGAGCGCATCCTCCGGGGTGGGCCCGCTGGATTGAAACATGGATGCCAGAAAGTCTGACGGACCTGCGGCCTGCGCAGAAGGTGCAGACGCAAAGGTGGCCACCGCCAGTACCAGGATGACCGGGCGTGCGGCAGGGCGGGGCAGGGCGCTGATGATCCAGGCAAGCATGAGAAGGAATATACCCAGACCCAGTGGCCAGGCAAAGCGCTCAATCGGCCGCGAAGTCTGCCGGTTGGCGGACTCCTGCTCGGTCAGCCGGTCAAGCACGGGCTGGATGGACTGGCGGCTGAGTGGCTGGGCATCAAGTTTAAGAAAGCGTCCGCCAGTGGCGCTGGCCAGCTGCTGTAGCACGCCGCTTTGCAGTTTTGAGAGCACCACATTGCCGGCCTCGTCCCGGATGTAATCACCTTCTATTTCAGGATCTGGAATGAACATGCCGTCAGCAGTGCCGACACCTACCGTGACGACAACGACACCCGCCGCTGTGAGGCGTTGGATGTAAGATGCGAGGTTCGCGTCCGCATCTCCACCGTCACTGAAAACAACCAACGCGTAATTGCTCTTGGGTAGATTTTTAATCGCACGCAGGGTCACATCCAGCAGGTCGGCCAGATTGCTCCCCCCCCACTCGATGATCGTGTGGTCAAAGGCCAGCAATGACTCGATGATGGCGTCATGATCAGTCGTGAGCGGTGCCTGAAGGTAGGCGCGGCCGGCAAAGGCCAGCAGACCGACACGTTCTCCGGCGAGTTCCATGACGAGGTCATGGGCAGCCAGTCTTGCCCGCGTGAGGCGGTCCGGTGGCACGTCTCGCGCAAGCATGGAACGCGAGGTATCGATGGCGATGAAGATGTTGCGGCCCTTGTCGGGAATCTCGAGTTTTTCTTCGCCCCAGCGCGGTTGGGCAACAGCGACGAGGAGACAGGCCATGGCCATGACATACAAAGCGTACACGAACCATGACCGCCACCGAGAGCGGCCAATGATGAGAGTCGTCCGCAGACGCGCCGCGGTGAACAGGCGTTCTGCCTTGGTGCCATGTGCATCCACCAGCAGTTTCATTCCCACCAGCGCGGGAATGATCAGCAGGAACCAGAGCAGATGTGGATGGGCAAAGCTCATGAAAATCAGGTGACGACAGGCTCAGGAGCCGAATGCAGAACGGTCAATGACAGCAGCAGTGCGAGAAACAGCGCGATGGCGGAAACGGCAAGCGGCCAGGGGAAAAGCTCTTCGGTTTCGATGATCTTGTGGTGCTCGATCTTGGTTTTTTCGAGTTTGTCGATGGTGCCGAACACATCGCTGAGTGAACTGAGGTTTTGCGCCATGTAGAACTGGCCGTTGCCGATGGCTGCGACTTCTTTGAGCGTGCCTTCGTCAAACAACTGCTGTCCCACCGGCGTGAACGTGCCGCGTCTGGGATCAGGGATGACGTGCATGCCCGGCGTGCCGATGGCGATGGTGTAAATCTTGATGCCCAGCGTGGCGGCCAGCTTCGCCGCAACCTGTGGGCTGAGGCGGCCGGAATTGTTCGCACCATCCGTCAGCAGCACGATGACTTTGCTTGGCGATTTTTCACGACGCATGCGGTTGGCGGCAGACGCGATGCCGGAGCCGATGGCGGTGCCGTCACCCACACGCTGCGTCTGCACACGGTCGAGATTGTTGATCAGCCAGTCGCGGTCAAGCGTGAGCGGGCAGGGCAGGTAGGTTTCACCGGCAAAGGCCACGATGCCGATTTTATCACTGCGGCGACCTTTGATGAAGTCCGCCATCACTCGCTTGGCCGCCGTCAGGCGGTTTACGGGCTGCCCGCCGATGTAGAAGTCTTCGATCAGCATCGACAGCGAGACGTCAACCGTCAGCATGATGGCGATGCCCTCGGATTTTTCCTCTTCGTACGACAATATTTTCTGCGGTCGGGACAGTGCCAGAATGCCGAAGGTCAGAGCGATCAGGATGAGTCCAAAGACAAAGCCCCCGAGACTGTTGCGCGCCGGTCTGCCGAGATCACGCAGCAGGGAGGCGGTGGGGAATTTGATCGCCGCCCGTTTGCCACGTGCACCCCGCAGCAGCGCCATCAGCGGCACGAAGGGCAGCAGCACCAGCCACAGCGGGTGCAAAATTTGAAATGCAGGAAGGCCAGGAATCGTCATGGTTTCTCCTCCTGCATGCGTGCAATCGCCTGATCAATGAGCATGGTCGATTCCTCCTCAGTACGCGGAGCTGGCATGAACGAGATGTCGTCACATAGATGAGCCACAGGCTCAAAGCGTTCGCGCCACATTCCTTGGGATCGCGGCACCTTCATGCCGGGCTGCCGTTCTATTTTGCCGTCGAATATCTCGCGTGTCGTGCGGGAGGGGGCAGGCACAGCGTAGCGTTCCTGCAGGTAGCGCCGCAAGATCTGTGAGATCTTATGACTCATCTCCTGCGGCGGGATGGATTGAATGCGTGCGCGCAGATCACTCAATGCACGAAAGGCCGAACCCCACGGCTGCCGCAGCGGCGTTGATGGCGCCTGTTTAGGGCGGACCAACAGCCAGACGATGACGGAGATCAAGAGACACAGCAACACCAGCGTCGCCCAAGGAATCCACCACGGGGGCGGCAGTTGTACGCTGTCTGGCGGTGGCAGTTCAGGATGCGGCATCGGCCCCGGACCCTGAAATTGCGCCAGCAGGATATGCATGTCGAACAGCGCGGGCTTCATCCACGCTTCCTCCTCTTCCTTGAACGGAAATACGCTTTCAGGGCAGGTGCGTAGTCTTCATCTGTTCGCACGGTGATGCGCTCCACTCCACAACGGCGTAGGAGATGCACCAGTGCATCCTGTCGTTCCATCAGGCGTTGTTCATACTGCTCGCGCACGGCTGGGTGCGAGGTATTGACGAGAAATTGCTCCCCGGTCTCCGGGTCTTCGAGACAGACGCGGCCTGCGTCTGGCAGTGTGATTTCACGCGGGTCCAGGATCTGCGCCGCTATCACATCATGTTTGGCCGCAACAGCCCGCAGGCTTTTCTCCCAGCTTTGATCCGGTGTGATAAAATCCGAAATTAGGATCACCAGCGCGTGATGGGCGATGCGTTCCAGCGCAAGATCAAGCGCTGGCTTGAGGTCCGTGCCGTGCCGCTTGGGTTCATTGTTTAAAATGTCACGCAGAATGCGCAGCGCATGAGGGGCTCCTTTGCGTGCAGGCAGGTAGTGTTCGATTCCGTCGGAGAAGAGCATCAGCCCCACCTTGTCCTGGTTCTGCACAGCGCTGAAAGCGAACACCGCCGCTATCTCCGCTGCACGCTCTCGTTTCGTGTCGTCTTGGCTGCCGTAATCACCGGACCCGCTGACATCCACGCAGATCATCACCGTCAGTTCGCGCTCCTCAACGTACTTGCGTACAAATGGATCATTCATGCGCGCCGTGACGTTCCAGTCGATGAAGCGCACATCGTCACCCGGCTGGTACTCGCGAAAATCATCAAACTCGATGCCCTGACCCTTGAAGCGGGAGTGGTACTGGCCGCCAAGCATCTCCTTTACCATGCCTCGCGTGAGCAGCTCGATGCGCCTCACGCGCTTCAGGATGCGCGTGAGTCTGGCGTCGTTGTCGTTCTGCTCAGTTTCCCGGTTCACGGTGTGGGCAGTGTTAAGGAACAGGCAGCTTGTCGAGGAGTGTCTTGACCACATCATCCGTGGTCACCCCTTCCGCCTCGGCTTCATAAGAAAGCAAAATGCGGTGGCGCAGGATGTCTGGGGCGAGGTCTTTAATATCCTGCGGAATGACGTAGTTGCGGCCGTTGAGGAAGGCCAGCGCCTTGGCGGCCAGCGCCAGATTGATCGTGCCGCGCGGCGAGGCACCACAGCGGATCAGCAGCTTCAGGTGCGGGGCCAGTGCCTCAGGGTGACGGGTCGCATGAATCAGGGCCACGATGTAATCACGGATCTTTTCATCCATGAACAACTCGTTCACCACTGCCCGGCTGGCACTGATGGCCGTGACGTCGGTGACCTGGCTCACATCGAGTTTCGGTGCCGATGTGGCCATTGCATCCAGCACCATGCGTTCCTCGACGGGGGTCGGGTAGGTAACGCGGACTTTGAGCAGGAAGCGGTCAAGCTGGGCTTCGGGCAGGGTGTAGGTACCCTCCTGATCGA
>NZ_JAQSEA010000028.1 GCF_029946185.1 Prosthecobacter sp. | reverse complement strand
GGGAGCCGGGATTTGGGATGGTGCTGGCTTTCGCATCGGTCCAGGTGCGGCCTTTGTCTGACGAATGGCTCTCCCACAGGAAGCCGCCGCCCGTGCGGGTGAGCAGCCAGAGGCGGCCGTCTTTGAGTTCGGTGATCATGCACTCCAGCGCCCATTCGGGAGCATTGAGGGCGCCGTGGAGCTGCCAGGTTTTGCCTTCATCCGTGGATATGCCAACGCCTTGAAGCTGCTTCGGCCCGGCGAACCAGGAGTGGATCGGCTCGGTGGCGTGTGTGACGGGCATGATCCATTCGCCGGAGGAAAGCACGGTGGGCTTGTTCATGCGGAAAGCATAAGGGCTTTGATAGCCCACGCGGAACTCGGGACCGAAGACCGGCGGCGTGGCGTCGGGATTGTCGCAGATGCGTGCGTGGACATCATGCACGGCGGTGTCTTTGTTGCCGCGATTGAAGATGTACCAGAGGCGGCCTTTGGGATCGATCCACAAGGTGGGGTCAAAGCAGCGGGTGCCGTTCTTTGGCTCAGCCATGGCTTGCGGTGGCGTGAAGGTCTGCGCTTGATCATCGCTGTAGCAAAGCAGCACGATATTCTCCGGGGACGGCTCCTTCGGACCGCCAGTGAACCAGGATGCAAATACGCGCCCGCTGGCGGTGCGTTCGAGTCCGGGGATCCCCTGCCAGTTGCGGTGAGGTTCGCCAAAGGGCTCTGCGGCACGCGCATGAGCGATGGCAAGTAAAAGAAGAATGCAAAGCTGGCGGAGAATCATCATCAGACCAACGCATGGTGCAGTGACATTTCGCCGTGGATTCTGCTCATACAGTGTTATGATACCACCCGACGATTTCACAGCCGAACTCGCTTGAAGTGTCACCGCATCCCCCACAGCCTAATTTCATCTCCCATCGTATCCCCTTTATGCCCACCTCTGATCTCCGCTCCCTCGAACCCAAGGCTCTCTGGAACTGTTTTGCTGATCTCAATGCGGTGCCGCGCCCGTCCAAGCGGGAGGAGCGGGTGGTGGGATTTGTGCTGGGATTCGCCTCGCGCTACGGCCTTGCGGCACAGCTTGACAGCGCCGGTAATGTGATCATCAAAAAGCCAGCGTCTCCGGACCGGCAGGAGCGCCCAGCGGTGATCATGCAGGCGCATCTGGACATGGTGCACAAGGCCGGAGATGGAGTGAAATTTGATTTCGACAAGCAGGGCATCGACATGTGGGTGGATGGCGACTGGGTGCGGGCGCGTGGCACCACACTCGGCGCGGACAATGGGCTCGGTGTTGCGGCGATTTTGGCGGTGCTGGCTGCGAAGGATTTGTCGCATCCACCCATTGAAGCGCTTTTCACCTTGGATGAAGAGCAAGGCATGGGCGGTGCCCTGGGGCTGCAGCCGGGGCTGCTGACGGGCAAAACCATGCTGAATCTCGACTCCGAGGAGGATGACACTTTCACCATAGGCTGCGCGGGTGGCATCGACACGCTGGGCCGCTATGAATACACCGAGGTGGCACAAGCCTCCGCTGCGCCGGTGGTCGCGATCCAAATCTCCGGACTGAGAGGAGGTCATTCAGGGCTGCAAATCCATGAAGGACGTGGGAACGCGATCAAGCTCATGGCGCGGCTTCTGAGCGCGTGCGGTGAAGATGTGGTGGCGCTTTCGACGATGCGTGGTGGCAGCGCGCGCAACGCCATTCCAGCGCAGTGCGTGGCGCAGGTGGTGATTTTGGATGAGGCTCGATTTGCGGAAAGCTTCGAGCGCGAAGCTGCGGGTATTCGTGAAGAGTTTCACCTGATTGAACCCGGGCTGAGCATCGCCGCAACACCTGTTGAGGTGGATGGCGGAGAGGTTGGAGTCATGGGTGCAGAACATCAGAAGTCTCTCGTCCTGGCCATGCAGGCCGTGGTGAATGGCGTGTTTCGCATGAGTCCTGTGGTGCCCGGACTGGTGGAGGCGTCCTCTAATTTCTCCACCATCGCGCTGGGCAATGGCAAGGCGGAGTGGAGCAGTCTGCAGCGAAGCTCCGTGGAGTCGAGCAAGGTGGATGTTTCCCGCGCCTTTCGTGCGCCGTTTGAACTGATGGGTGCCGAAGTCAAATCGGGTGATCCGTATCCCGGCTGGAGTCCGAGTGCTGACTCTCCTGTCTTGGAGAAGATGAAGAAGATCTATCTCGATCTCTTTGGGCATGAGGTCCAGGTGGGTGCCTGCCATGCGGGACTGGAGTGCGGTGTCATCAGCATCGCTTATCCGGATCTCGACATGATCTCCTTTGGCCCGAACATCCACGAGGCTCATTCCGAAAAAGAATGCGCCAGCATTTCGTCGGCGCAAAAGTTCTGGAAGCTGCTGAAGGCGACGCTGGCGGATTTGTAGCTCTGGCTGCCATTTAATACCATGCCAACAACCGCCGCGCCCACTCTCAAGGACATCGCCCGTGCGACGGGGGTTTCGTTGATGACGGTGTCGCGGGTGCTGCGGGGAGCGCCGAAGGTTTCCGCTGAGAAGCGTGAGCAGGTGCTGAAGGAGGCGAAGCGGCTGAACTACCAGCCGGATCCGCATCTGGCGCGCATGATGCAGGTGGTGCGTGGCAAGAAACAGCAGCGCGTGCGGGCAGTGATCGCGGTGATTCGCGAGCATGTGCCGCAGGATGGCTTGCTGGGCCCTTCGTACCAATACGTACCGATTGATGACATCCGCAGTCGTGCGCATGGGCATGGCTATGCGGTGGAGGAGTTCTGGCTGGGCAAGGACGGGCTGACGCCGAAGCGGTTGCAAAAGATCCTGCATGCGCGTGGCATTGAGGGAGTGATCGTGTCGCCGCAGAGCATGCAACTGCCGTGCAGCAAGATGGACTTCTCGCCCTTTGCTGCGGTGACTTTTGGCAATGCGATGAGCAGCCCGGCACTGCACATGTGTGCGGGAAACATGACGCTGGGCATTCACATGGCTGCGGATCAGCTCAGCGCGCGTGGTTACAAACGCATCGGTGTGGCGGTGACGAAGTGGATCGTGAACCGCTCGCAGTTTGGCTACAGCGGCGGCTTGTTTCACTGGCAGCAGAGTCTGCCGCCTGCGGACCGGGTACCGCTGCTGCTCTTTCCGCACAACGACATCAGCAAGGGCTTCGACGCTTTTGCCAAATGGATGCGCGAGCATGAGCCGGATGCGCTGATCACCTTTGACACGCATGTGCCCAACTGGCTGCGGCGGCTGGGGCTGCGTGTGCCGCAGGACATCGGCTTTGTGGTGCATGACTGGACGCCCAAGATGCAGGAATTTGCGGGCATCTATCAGCAGCGGGAACATCTGGCGGCGGCGGCGGTCGATTTGATCGTCACCCAGCTTTCACAGCATGAGCACGGTGTGCCGGTGGTGCCACGGCAGATCATGACCCCGCCGAAGTGGGTGGATGGGCCGAGTGTGCGGGGCGTGGGGTGACGGTGAACGCACGGCACTTCACCTATCATCAAGTCGCAGCAGGTTGCGGAGCGCTGGGCTCCTCTCGCGGAGCGAGAGGGCTACTGTACTACACGCGCTGTCCCATCGCCTTCAGCTTGGCTTCGCCTTCGCTCCAGGGGACTTCGTGGGGCATGCGCTTTGAAGTGGCGGCGAGGGCGGCAATGACGCCCGCGCCTTCGCCCATGCCGACGGCATTGCCGGTCACGCGGTAGCTCGCGTGAGCGATGAAGTCGCCGCTGATGCAGCGACCGGCCATCATGAGGCCATCGACCTCTTTGGCGATCAAGGCGCGCAGCGGGATGTCGTAGGGTTTCACTTTGATGCCGGTGGAATGCGTCGCCGCTTTTTGATTGTGTTCGGCAGTCGTGGCGTGGATGTCCACGCTGAAGGTGGCACGCACCACGGCGTCGTCATAGCGTGCGCCTTTGATGAGGTCTTCTTTGTTGACGACATAGCGGCCGACGATGCGGCGGCCGTCGCGCACGCCGATTTGTTCTGCGGTGGCGACGACTTGAATGCCCTCCCATGGGCCACCGAGACTGCGCAGGCCTGTGACCATGAGATTCATTTCCGCACGAGCACGCACGGTGGCGGTGGTGATCTCGGCGGCGTCCCAGGGCTTGATGCCGAACTCCTGATTCATCATCGCAAAGACGAGATTTCCGCTCACGTGCCAGAGAGTGGCACCAGCGTAGGAGGGGAAATGGCCGGTGCTGACGATGGCGTCTTTGATGCGCTTTTTCTTTTCACCGTCCTTATTTTCACCCGGCAGTGGCTGGCCAAAGCGCACGAAGTCGCGCAGTTGCTCGACATCTTTCACGACCAGCAGCGCATTGAGTGACAGGGGCTGGCAGGGGCATTCGGCGGCTTCGCCGATTTCGAAGGCGCAGCCCGCTTGGAAGCCGAGATCGCCATCGCCGGTGGTGTCGATGAACACGGGAGCTTTCCATGCCTGACGACCGGATTTGGACTCGGTGACGATGGTGGTGAGGCGATTTCCTTCGCGGAATGCGGCGCACACTTTGGTGTGGTATTGAAACTTCACACCGGCCTCCACGCAGAGTTCTTCAAG
The DNA here is from genome assembly GCF_029946185.1 of Prosthecobacter sp. Lineage (GTDB taxonomy): Bacteria > Verrucomicrobiota > Verrucomicrobiia > Verrucomicrobiales > Verrucomicrobiaceae > Prosthecobacter. Next base: position 3,125 of record NZ_JAQSEA010000028.1, on the reverse strand, counting down.
CAGGAGTTTGAGCGCTTCGGGGTCGTAGCAGAAGCGGCTGGTGCTGGTGGAGTTTGCGCGCGCGCCGCGGGCATCAAGCTTGTCGCGCAGCTCTTTGGCGAAGCCGGGTTTGTTGAAGTCGAGGAAGTAGCCGAGCAGGCCTGCAGTCCAGATGCCACCGAGGCAGCCGCGCCATTCAAACAAACGCACCTTTGCGCCTGCGCGTGCAGCGGTGATGGCTGCTGTGACGCCGGCAGGACCGGCACCGCAGACGATCACGTCGGCGTCGTTTGCGAGGGGGATCTCGTGGGCAGGTTCGGCAAACATGCCGTCTTTGGCAGCGGGGGTGCCTGCCGCCATGACCTGGCTCTGGCTGACCGCGCCACCGGCGAGGGCGGCGTGGAGAAAGTGACGGCGGGAAACGGGGGCAGGCTTCATAAGCCCACTACCACGAATGATATGGATGCCAGCTATCAAAGACTTTGCGCTCACTTCAGCGCTTCGTAGGCCGACAGCGTGGGTTCAATGGCTTTCAGAGCCGTGGCCCAGAACTCGGGCTGGGTGATGTCTTCGCCGAGGCTGCGCATCACCACGTCCTCGCAGGTGGCGCTGCCGGTCATGGAGAGGAATGCCTCGTAGCGTGGCAGAAAGGATGGGCCTTCGGCTTTGAAGCGTGCAAACAGGGCCTGGCTGAGAAGGTAGCCGAAGACGTAGGGGAAGTTGTAGAAGGAGATGCCGCTGATGAAGAAGTGCATCTTGGAGGCCCAGAACATCGGATCGGTGCCGCCATCGAGCAGCGTGTCGCCGTAGAGTTTTCGCTGCGCTTCGTTCATGAGTGCACTGAGGCGGCTGACGCTCACCTCGCCGCTGGCACGCTCGGTGTAAAAGGCTTTTTCAAACTCGTACCGCATCGGGATGTTGATGAGGTAGGCGTGCGCACGGAGCATTTCTTGATCGAGCAGGTAGGCCTTGGTGGCCTCGGTGATGCCAGGATTGGTCATGAGACCGTTGAGCAGGATCATCTCGCCAAAATTCGACGCTGTTTCAGCGAGCGTCATCGGGTAGTTCGCAGCAAAGGAACGCGCGGGGCGCAGCACGCAGGAGTGCCACGCGTGACCGACTTCATGCGCGAGGGTGACCATGTCATGCACGGTGCAGTGGAAGGTCATGTACACACGCTCTTCGTGCTTGAGCTGTGAGCCGGTACAGAATGCGCCGGGGCGTTTTCCTGCGCGGGGCTGTGACTCGATCCAGCGCTTGGCGAGCATCTCGCGGAAGTATTCGCCGAGCTTGGGATAAGCGGAGCTGAAGGCGTGATCGACCGTGGCGCAGGCTTCGTCCCAGGTGAGTTCTTTCTCATCCGGCGCGGCGATCTGCGGTGCTTCGAGATCGAAGTAATGCAAGGCGGATGTTCCTTGGAGCTTTGCGGCTTTTCTCAAAGCACGACGAGGGAGATCAATGTGGGTGTGGATGGCTTCCAACATCGCATCGAGCGATTTGCGGCTCATCGCGCCATCGAACAGCGGCGAGTCGAGGAAGTGTGGCAGGCCACGACGGCCGTAGAGACTGAGGCGTGTGCCTGCGATTCCATTCAAGCCTGCGGCAAGGGTGACCGCATGATCATTGAAGGGCTTCTGCCCGTCGTTGAAGGAGGCTTCGCGCAATTTGCGGTCGGGTTCGGACATCAGCGCACGGCGGCGCGACATGGGTACGATTTCTTTGTGGCCATCTGGAAAGGTCATCTCAAACTCCATCTTGCCGGTCAGGGTGTCATAGAGGCGTCCCCAGGCATGCAGGCCGTTCACATTGAGATCGGCGGCCAGCGCCTCCATCTCGGATTTCATCTGATGCTGGCCTTCATGGCGCATGCGCTTCACGGCATGCTCGGCATTCTTCAGAGAAGGGTCGGCAAGCAGCACGTCGAATGCGTCGTCGCTCAAAGCAGCGAGAGCCGAGCGGAGGGAGGCCATGAGCTTGGTGCTTTCAGCATCGAGCGTCGAAATCCAGGCTTCATCGGCTTTTACGGCTTCGTCATTCGCATCGTCTGCGGACAGGCAGCCGAGGTAGGCGGAGAGGTGGCCGAGGCGATCACTCAAGGATTCCAGCGCATTGATGACACGGGCCATCTCGATGGTGTCATTGCTCAGCGCGGCGGCTTGTGTCTTGAGTTCTTCGACATCACGCACGAGCGCGGCTTTGAACTCGGTGTATTCAGAGCTGCCGAAAGCGGTGAACCAGGATTCAAGGGACCAGCGGTCAGGGGTGGTGGGAGGAGCTGTTGTGACAGAGTTGGACATATGATGGTAGAATAAGATTAACGGCTGACGCGGCCGCCGCCGTCGCCTTGCATGAGGGTTTCGATTTCGGTGCGGGTGCTGTAGTTGTAGTCGCCTTCGATGGAGTGGGCGAGGCAACCGGCGGCGGTGGCGAAGGCGATGGCTGTTTGCGGAGCGGAGTTTTGGAGGAAGGAGAAGACGAGTCCGGCGGTGAAGGCGTCTCCAGCACCGAGGCGGTCGATGATCTGGGTGATGGTGTAGCTCGGAGCGGTGTGCAGCGTGTTCGTTGCGGCTTCGTAGAGCGCACCGCTGAAGCATTGCGCGGCGGAGGTGCTGCCATCCCGCAGGGTGAAGGCGGCATGGGTGAGATTGGGGAACTGGGCGATGATCTGCTGCGCCAAGGAGTCCAGATCGCCGGTGTGATTGATGCCGAGCATGGCGGTGGCATCGCTGATGCCGCCGACGAAGACGTTCACGAAAGGCAGGAGCGACTTCATGGTGCGCGTGGCGAGTTCACGGGGGGCGAGCGGCGGGTCCCAGTGCCAAAGCTTGGTGCGGTAGTTCATGTCGCACACGACTTTGATCTGACGGCGGGCGGCTTCCTGCACGGCGAAGAGCGCCACTTCGGCGGCGTTGCGGGAAATGGCGGGCGTGATGCCGGAGATCACGAACCATTCGCAGCCGGAGAAGATGGCGTCCCAGTCATAGGCGGATGCGGGTGTGATGGCCACAGCGGAGCCGTCGCGGTCATAGATGACATTGCCGCCGCGTTGATTGGCACCATGTTCGAGGAAAAAGGTGCCAAGGCGGCCTGCGTGCGTGCGCAGGATGTGTTTCGTTTCGACGCCGAGGCTGCGCAGATCGGCGATG
>NZ_JAQSEA010000027.1:2498-7663 GCF_029946185.1 Prosthecobacter sp. | reverse complement strand
TTGGGGCTATAGCTCAGTTGGTAGAGCGTCTCGTTCGCAATGAGAAGGTCAGGGGTTCGAATCCCCTTAGCTCCACCACTCGTCAGCAGACTTCATCTCTGCGCTGCGAGACAACAAAAAACCATGGATCGCGACTCTCGTCGCCACCCTGGCGGCCGCATCAGCGGTCATGCTTACTTCTTCTTCGCAGGCTTCGCCTTCGGACTTGGGCTCTCGGCGTTCTGGTCCTGCTCCACCTGTCGGGCGACGGCGCGCTCCACGTAGTTGGCAAAGCTGCGACCGTCGAGCGCCGCGTATTTCTTCGCCAGCTTGGCGATGCGTGGGTCAATGGTAATGCTGGTATTGATTTTCATCGGGTGGCAGCGTGTGGTATCTTTGCGCACGGCGCAACAGGGAATTGCAGCTCTGCGCAAGCCGTTGCAACGTGGTTGGAGGCATCCCTCACGGACAACGTGAGGCTCATTCGCGATCCATTTTTAAGCCTGTTTGGGTGAAACTTGGCTGCGGAGAATGCAACCATGAGAACATGGCTTCTCATTCTGCATGACTCCGAAAGTAAAGGAAAGCCTGTCCATCGGAATGGCGTGCCATTCGTAGCCGGGGAGTCAGCGGCAGCCCAACCTTCGCTCTTCGAGCTACGGAGGGCATTCTTCACCTCCTTACTTCGGCGAAGAATGGCGGTGAGGGAGGGATTCGAACCCTCGGTAGCTGTTAAGGCTACGCATCTTTAGCAAAGATGTGCTTTCGACCACTCAGCCACCTCACCATTTATTGAATTTGTCCCGCAGGTGGTCAGCCAGCGGAGTGCTTATTTAGCGTGTAGCGTGGCGGATCGTCAAACGAAAAGTCACACGCTCGCGCATCTCATGCGATTAAATCCGGCCGGTTCGCCCGCGTGCGCTCCAGGGCCTGCTCCTCACGCCATGCGGCGATCTTCGCATGATTCCCGCTCAGCAGCATGTCCGGCACCTTCAGTCCCCGGTACTCGGCCGGCTTGGTGTACTGCGGTGCCTCCAGCATGCCGCTGGAGCCAAAGCTCTCCTCCACCGCGCTCATTTCATCTCCCAGCACGCCGGGTAGCAGGCGCACGATGGCATCCATCACCACCACAGCGGCGATGGCCCCGTTCGTCAGCACATAGTCCCCCAGGCTGATCTCCTCATCCACCCAGTGCTCAATGATGCGGTGGTCGATCCCTTCGTAATGGCCCGAGATAAAGATCAAATGCGGCTCAGCGGACAGCCGCCGCGCGGTGGCCTGATCAAACCGCTTCCCAGCGGGTGACATGTAAATGATGCGCGCCTCCGGCGTATCGAGGCGGTCCAGCGTATCAAACATCGGCTCCGGGCGAATCACCATCCCCTGCCCGCCACCGTACGGCGTGTCATCCACATGGCGGTGCTTGCCAATCCCCTGCTCACGCAGGTCATGCACTCGCAGGTCCAGAATGCCCTTCTCCTGCGCACGACCCATCATGCTCAGGCCCATCGGCACCGAGACCAGTTCCGGAAACAACGTCACCACATCAATTTGCATTCTGGGGCTATGCCGCAGCCTTGCAGGCACGGCAAGCACGGCATTCTCACCTTCACCGGGAATGCGCCTTGACGCTTGGGGTCGCACTTCTACTATCGTGCTCCCCCCATTTTTTCTCCATGAACATCCACGAGTATCAAGCCAAGCAACTGTTCGACAAATTCGGCGTCGCCAGTCCCAAAGGAATCGTCGCCAGCACGGCGGCAGAAGCAGGCGCTGCCGCGCGCGAAATCGGCGGGACCGGACTCGTGGTTAAAGCCCAGGTGCATGCCGGTGGCCGTGGCAAAGGCACCTTCAAGAACGGTTTCAAAGGCGGCGTCCATCTCGTGAACACCCCGGAAGAAGCGCAGGACATCGCGGGCAAGATGCTCGGCCAGACCCTCGTCACCCACCAGACCGGCCCAGAAGGCAAGCTGGTGAGCAAAGTGCTCATCGCCAAAGCCGTGAACATCACGAAGGAATACTACTTCGCCATCCTGTTTGACCGCGTCAGCAGCAGCCACGCCATCATCGCCTCCACCGAAGGCGGCATGAACATCGAAGAAGTCGCCGAGAAGACTCCCGAGAAGATCACCAAGGAATTCATCAATCCAGCCCTCGGCCTCCAGGCCTACCAGTGCCGCAAGGTCGCTGCGTCCCTCGGACTCACTGGCGCTCTCTCAAACCAGGCCGTGAAGCTCTTCACCGCCCTCTGGAATCTCTACATCAAAAGCGACTGCTCGCTGGTGGAGATCAATCCTCTCGCCATCACCGACGACAACCAGGTCGTCGCGCTCGATGCCAAGTTCAACTTCGACGACAACGCCCTCTACCGCCAGAAGGATGTCGTCGCCATGCGTGACACCACGGAAGAAGACCCACGTGAAGTCGCCGCCAGCGAATTCGGCCTCAACTACATCGGTCTCGACGGCAACATCGCCTGCCTTGTCAATGGCGCGGGCCTTGCCATGTCCACCATGGACATCATCAAATTCCACGGCGGCGAGCCAGCCAACTTCCTCGACGTCGGCGGCGGCGCCACGAAGGAGCAGGTCACCGCAGCCTTCAAAATCATCTTGGGCGATCCCAATGTGAAGGGCATCCTCGTCAACATCTTTGGCGGCATCATGGACTGCAACATCATCGCCACCGGCATCATCGCCGCAGCGCAGGAAGTCTCCCTTAACATCCCGCTCGTCGTCCGCCTCGAAGGTAACAACGTCGAAGCCGGCAAGGCCACCCTCGCCGCCAGCGGCTTGAAGATCACCAGCGCGAGCGACCTCACCGATGCGGCGAAGAAAATCGTCGCTGAGGTGAATGGCTGATCCCCGCAGGGGATTACAAAGATCCCCTCAACAAGTATGAAAACCCGATTTACGGCACCGTAAATCGGGTTTTCTTTTGTGTCCTATGGCCAGCATCACCACCGAAGAACTCCTCGCGCACACTCAATGGCTTGAAAGCGGCGGCAAAAGCGGCCGTAAGATCGACGAAACCGGCATGAACCTCGCCAGTGCCGAGCTCAATAACCTCAACATGGCCAAAGGCCAGTTCGTCGGCACCACCTTCACCAAGGCCAACCTCGCAGGCACCAATCTTTCCGGCGCTGACTTCAGCGGAGCAAACTTCGACAGCGCCAATCTGAGCGGTGCTGACCTCAGTGGTGCCGACCTCAGCGGCGTCTCCCTGCGCCATGCCAACCTCAGCAATGCGAACGTCCGTGGCGCAGACCTTTCCGGGGCCAATCTCGAAGGGGCCGATCTGACGAATGCCGACTTCACCGATGCCGATCTCATCGCCGCAAATCTGAACGGCACCACGCAGACCGGCATGATTTATATCGGAGCCATTCTGGCAGACACGCAGGGACTGAAAAGCTAACAGACCATTGAAATACTCCATGTCGCGTCTTCGCGGCAGAGCTTGCTTGGCAGGAGAGGGATCATCCTGATCCCTCAACGCTCCGCCTCGCCATCCGCCCTTCCCAAGCCGGGACCAAGATGGTCCCGCTCCTGCCAATCCACAGCAGCGCCTCCGGCGCGCCAAACCACCAAGCACCTCTGGCAAGAGAGGGATCATCTTGATCCCTCAACGCTCCGCCTCTCCCACCGCTCCTAAACGGAGATCAAGATGATCTCGCCCGCCTCTTCGCCATGGCAGCGAAGCAATATCGCATTCCCTGCGGCGTAATGGTTTCATGCCATCACGCCGCATTTTTTTGTCCACCGGACTCGCCGCCATCGCCTCACGCGCCGTGGCCCAGACACCCGCCGCCGCTGAGCCGGTCATCGACATCCATCAGCACATGAACTACCACCTCCGTGCCGATGAGCATCTGCTCACGCACCAGCAGGCCATGGGGATCACCACCACCATCATCCTCCCCGCTGGCACCTACCTGGACCGCCCTTCCACCCACAATGGCAAGTCCAACGGCCTCGCCGCGAAATGCGCCACCACCGAGGCCGCGCGTGACTTCGCCAAAGCGCATTCCAATACCTACCTCTGGGCCGCCAACGAAGTCACCGACCTCGATACCGCCCCCGCCGAAACCGAAAAATGGCTCAAGCAAGGCGCCTGCATGATCGGCGAGCAGAAGTTCATGGTGCAGTGTGACTCACCCGAGAGCCAGAAACTCTACGCCCTCGCCGCCGAGTACAACGTCCCCATCCTCCTACACTTCCAGCACCTGACCTACAACCTCGGCTACGAACGCTTCCACACCATGCTCGAGAAGTTTCCCAAGACCAACTTCATCGGCCACGCACAGGCCTTCTGGGGCAACATCGACAAACAGCACGATCAAAAAGTAAACTACCCGAAGGGCAAGATCACCCCCGGCGGCATCACCGATCGTTACCTCTCCGACTATCCCAACATGTTTGCGGACATGTCCGCCGGCAGCGGTCTGCTCGCCCTCACTCGCGACGAAGAGCACACCACAAAATTCTTCGACCGCCATCAGGACAAGATCCTCTACGGCAGCGACTGCGCCGATCACTTCGGCCGCGGCCCCGGCTGCCAGGGCGCACAAACCATCGCCGCCATCCGCAAACTCGCGCCCAGCAAAACGGTCGAGCACAAGATCCTCTTCGAAAACTCCCGCAAGCTATTCCGGCTGGCGTGATGTGAGCGCAATGTTCAAACTCCGCCAGGCCTGAAACAACACCCACTTAGCGTGAACCTCAGCCCCGAAGAAATCCAGATCGACGAAACCGCCAGTAAAAATCAAGTCGTGGCCCCCCGAACTCCGCAGACCACGACCCTTGACGATTTCTTGACGACACGCGGTCTTACTTCTTCCCGCGCACCTCGTTCACAAACTCCTCCATCAAATCCATCGCCTTCGCGATCAGATCGGGGGCGGTGGCATAACAGCAGCGTACAAATCCTTCACCCGCGCTGCTGAAGGCGCTGCCAGGAACGACGGCGACGCTCTTCTTTTCCAGCAATCCCAGAGCGAAATCCTTGCTGCTCAGGCCAGTGCTGCGGATATCCGGGAAGACATAAAACGCCCCGCCTGGATTGAAGCAATGCAGCCCCATGCCATTGAGTCGGCTGACGATGAGATTGCGGCGCTGCTCGTAGCTCTGACGCATGTCCTCATAGGCAGTCTCGCCCATCTTGAGCGCTTCAATGCCCGCCATCTG
>NZ_JAQSEA010000027.1:0-2398 GCF_029946185.1 Prosthecobacter sp. | reverse complement strand
GCATGTCCTCATAGGCAGTCTCGCCCATCTTGAGCGCTTCAATGCCCGCCATCTGGCTCATGATCGGCGCGCAGAGCATGCAATACTGATGAATCTTCATCATCGCCTCGCGCAGCGGTGCTGGAGCGCAGGCATAGCCGAGGCGCCAGCCAGTCATGGCAAAGGCCTTGCTGAAGCCGTGCAGCAAAATCGTGCGCTCACGCATGCCAGGAAATTCGACGATGCTCTTGTGCTGACGTCCGTCATACAGCAGCTCGCTGTAGATCTCGTCCGTGAAAACGAGCAGGTCATGCTTCACCGCCAGCTTAGCGATCTTTGCCAGCTCTTCATGCGGCATGATGCCACCCGTCGGATTCGTGGGGAAGTTCAGCGCGATGACCTTCGTCCTCGGCGTGATCGCCTTCTCCACATCTTCCGCCATCAGCGCGAATTCGTTCTCTTCACGCGTCTGCACCACGACTGGTACACCGTAGGCCATCTTGATGCTGGGGCTGTAGGAGACATAGCACGGCTCATGATAGATGACTTCGTCGCCCGGATTCAACACCGCACGGAAAGCGATGTCGAGCGCCTCAGACACTCCCACCGTCACCAGAATCTCTGTCTTCGGATCATACGTGGTGCGGAAGTGCTTCGTCACGTACTCGCTGATGCCAATGCGCAGCGATTCGAGACCCAGGTTCGAGGTGTAGCTTGTCTGACCTTTTTCCAGCGAGCGGATCACCGCCTCGCGAATCGGCCACGGGGTTGGTTTGTCGGGCTCGCCGACGCCAAGCGAAATGACATCGGTACGCCCGATGACGAGTTCGAAGAAATCGCGGATGCCGGAGCGCGGCAGATCGCGAATGATGTTTGAAATTTTGTTGTCGTATTCCATGGCCTCAGGTTCCTCTTAGATCATGGACTCACTGGCAGGCGCTCTTCATCGCCGCCACCGTTCGCAAGGAACCCATTTTCCTTGTACGCCTTCAATTCAAAGCGCGTGGCCGTGGACAGCACGCCGCCGAGGGTGCTGAGTTTTTCAGACACAAAGGTCGCCACATCGAGGAGGTCTTTTCCCTCCACGATCACGGCCAGGTCATAGCCACCGCTCATCAGAAAGCAGTCGCGCACCTGGTCAAATTTCGAAATCCGGCGCGCCAGACGGTCAAAGCCGCCATCACGCTCCGGCGAGATGCGCACCTCGATCAAGGCCGTCACCCGGCGGTCTCCCGCCTTCAAACGATCCACCACCGCGCTATACCCCAGGATCGTGCCATCCGCCTCCGCCGCGGCAATGCGGGCGGTGATTTCGGATTCGGCGAGGCCCAGTGCGAGAGCGATCTCTTTGGGGCTGCGGTTGGAGTTATTGCGGAGCAGTTCGATGAGCGGGTCCATATTAAGGGCCGCGACTCTAACGCCAGTCCCCGATTTGAACAGCGGAAAGCAGCACGAATCCGCGCGCCAGCGTCCCCGGAACCGAAGCGCAGCGGAGGTAGACAGCCGCAGGCTGCCCGGAGGGTGAGCGCAGCGAATCAATGCGGCGTCTTCAGCGCCGCTTTCGTCACACCCAACTCAATCAAATCCCCACAAGCCCTCTCCCACATCCAACAACAACCCTCCGTTCAAGTTGACCCCCCACTCCCGCGACGCCAAATCTCCCCCATGCGCTCCACCGCCATCAAGGTCATCGAAAAACTCACCCACGCCGGACACACCGCCCTCCTCGCTGGCGGCTGCGTGAGGGACATGCTCCTCGGCCGCGAGGCCAAGGATTTCGACGTCGCCACCAGCGCCACGCCCGAGCAGGTGGTGAAGCTGTTCCCAGGTGCTCAGACCGTAGGTGCCCACTTCGGCGTCGTCATCGTGCGCATGAATCACGTCCACATCGAAGTCGCCACCTTCCGCAGCGACGGCAGCTACAGCGACGGCCGCCGCCCGGACAGCGTCACCTACTCCACCCCTGAACTCGACGCCCAGCGCCGCGATTTCACCATCAACGGCCTCTTCTACGACCCGCTCACCGACAAGGTCATCGACTACGTCGACGGCCAGGTGGACCTGCGCATGGGCCTGCTGCGCGCCATCGGCGTGGCCAAGGACCGCTTTGAAGAAGACCACCTGCGCATGCTCCGCGCCGTGCGCTTCGCCACCGTGCTCGGCTTCGATATCGAGCACGCCACCTGGGAATCCATCTGCGGCCTCGCCCCCAAAATCAAAAGCGTCAGCATCGAGCGCATCCGCGAGGAGTTCGTCAAAACGATGCTCCATCCAAATCGCGTGCGCGGCTTCGACCTCCTCGTCAACAGCGGCCTCATGGAGCAGTTCCTACCGGAGATCCTCGTGCTGCAGGGCTGCGAACAGCCGCCCCAATTTCACCCCGAGGGCGATGTCTTCATCCACACCCGCCTCATGCTCA
>NZ_JAQSEA010000026.1 GCF_029946185.1 Prosthecobacter sp. | reverse complement strand
TGCTGAAATATGCAAACAGGTGAAGCCGCGAAATGTGCTCGAAACCGGCTTTTGCACCGGACGTTCGGCCGCCTGCGTACTCCATAGCAGCGGGAAACTGAAAAGGATGATCAGCATCGACATCAACCTGGATTACAAGGCCCCGCATGGCCGTCGCATGGCCGCCTTGATTAAAGGGAAGTTTCCTGCATGGGATGTCATTGAAAACTCTTCGCGCGTAATCCTCTCGCCGGAGTTTTTTCAGCGCGAGTTTCCTCAAGGAATTGATCTCGCGACGATTGACGGGGATCACACCTATGACGGATGCAAGTTCGATCTGGAGACCGTGGCTCCTCACATGACCCCTCAGGGGGTCATGGTCGTGGACGACTACCGCTCAGGCCCGCCCAATGGCACACGCATCGAGAGCGTGACCCGAAGCGTTGACGATTTTTTAGCCAAGCACAGGTGCGATTTCGTGGGAGAGCGCTGGCACAGGAAAGGAAAGGGGTTCTGTATTATCCGGCGTGCGCCCTAAAATGGGCACCTTTGGCAAATCTGCACTGCGGCAGCGTGGCGAGGCGCATTAACAGTGCTTTGGCATCAGAAGGTGGCAGTTCCTGGCCGCGTTCCCATCGGCGCACGCGTTGGTGTATGACGCCTATGACTTTTGCCAAGCTTTTCTGAGTCATCCCATGGCATCTCCTCGTCTTGAGCACGACCTCGCTGGCTGCGGCCTCAGGAGCGGGGTAGTAGCCGAGAAAGGAGATGATGGCGGGCCACTCGGACACGACAGGCAGCCTTTCGTCACGCTCCCAACGGTCGTATACCTCTCGCAAAGTGCCAAGTTCATTCGCAACATCCTCTTGACGTAATCCCAGAACCAGCCGCTGCTTGCGAAGATGCTCGCCAAGGCTCTTTGGTTGTTGGGTTACACCTTTCTTTCTGAGAATGAAGGATTTAAATGCCTCAGTGTTCACCTTGATCGTAAAAAAGCAAAAAGGCAAAATAGGGTGAAGCGTGACTTTCCGGTACTTGCCCACCAGCGCCCCATCCGGGCCCATCAGCGCCGCCGTGTTGTACAGCGTCTTGCCCTCGCGCTCCACCAGACCGGCGACGATGTACAAGTGGTGCTCCTTGGCCAGCTTGCCGAAATACTCGGTGCTCGGTCCGGGCACGCTCTCAGCGCATTCGGCCATCGTCTTGCCCGTGCCGTAATAAGTGAGCGTCTCGCCGAGCACCACAAGGTCGGCTTTCTGCTGCGCGGCGGCGGCGATCAGCGGCGCATACTGCGGTGGTTTGTCAGTGGGGTTTTTGCCGTCCTTCGGCTGCAGGTGAATCGTGGCCAGCCTGACCTTGCGCGGGGCAGGGGCGGCCACGGCGCCGAGTGACACATCGCTCCATTCCACACGCGCATTGGCAGCCCACTGGAGATAAAGTTCGATCTTCGCCTGCCGCGCCTTCACCGGCGCACGTAGCGTGCTCTCGCAATGCGTCCACTGGTTCGCTTCACCCTCATGGACTGGCGGATATTCAGGCTCCGCACGCGGCACCGTACCTTTGGCGTAGCCTTGCTTCGCAGGCTCCTCCCACTGGACGGGTTTGCCGTTTTCATCCTGCCACAGAATGCGCGCATAAACGCTGCGCCGCGCCGTAGGCATGGCACTGGCTTTTTTCCAGGCGCTGAACTGGTAATGCTGCCCGCCCTCGATCGGCAGCGTGCGCGTCCAGCAGCCGATCCATTGTTCGCCCGCGCCCGTTTTGAGGATTAGCGAACCCTTGCCCCCATGCCCGCCTGTCTGGCTGACTTCCGCATCCGGCTTCGCTTCATCACGCGGGGACCACAGCGACCAGCCGTCTGGAAACGCCGCAGGCGCAGCCGTGGCGAGGAGGAAGAGCAGGGCGGTGAAGGATTTCATGCGTTCTTATACGCACACAAGTCCTCCGATTGCACAGAGTCTCAAATAGCCGATCTCCGGCGCTTGCTTTTCGCGGTGTCGAATTCTGCCGCAGGCTTCTTCAGGCTTCATAGGGTGCTACCCACTGCGTCTTTTCCAGTTCCAGCGAGGGGGTGAAAATCACGAAGGGGATGGGGGTCTCGTTCTCGGTTGTCCACAGCATCTCGGGCACCGTGGTGAAATGCAGACCGACATACAAGCTGCCGTCCTTGGCGATGGTTATCCCGGAGGGGGTGAGTGTCACAGATGAGCACTCCTCCAGCGGATGCGGCGCTGTGAGCAGGGCGCGTGTCGCAGTGTCGATCAGGGTGTCGTAGCGGGCAATGAACTGCTGCCAAAGCGCGACCTGAGTATCCGTAGGGCTGCTGCCTTGCCCGTTTAGATTCACCGTCTGACCCGTCGGCAGCATGGGATTGGCATGCCAGGTGGTGAAATACGGCAAATGCTCGAAATCATCCATGATCGGATGATGACCTGTAACGCGGACTTCTCGACGCTTTCTGCGGGCTGCTTCATAGACTGACAGGGTGGCCAGCACGGCTCCGAATGCCGTGGCAACTTGAAGTATGATGCGGGCTGCGACCGGAGTCGAGACTGCAAGAATGGCCGGGACAGTTGTCAGTTTGATGGCGGTGGCTCCCATTTCTAGCAGCCACAGACCGAGGCAAACCACAGGGCCGATGATGCAGATGGTAAAAAAACCACAGGCGAAGGCAATGATCCATCCCCGAAGTGTCGGGTGCTTAAAAGCAATAGCGGATTGATTGGGGAAAAACTTCATCGGAAAATGTGCCAAGTGAGATGGGGGGAAGCCCTAAATGAGACTAAAGATATATTCATCATGCGAACCATTCGAACTGTCGAGACTTTTTGCGTAAACAAATAAAAGACTGGTGTTTGCCGATGGTAATCGCAGATGCCGCCCGAATTCGTCGCAAAAACATTCGTCAATCTTCATTCGCCCTTCATCATTGATTCATGGCTCAGGCAATCATGAATCCCGAGGAGGTCCGGCGCTTTGCGCAGGAGCTGAAGCGCTTCAACACGGAAATGCAGCAGCGTTCTGCCTCCCTGCAGAGCCGCTTTGCCGCCCTCGGTGAGACCTGGCAGGACGCGGAGCACGAAAAGTTCGCGGGGGAGTTCACCACCACCATGAAGGCGATCAAGCGCTTCATGGAAATGTCCGAACTCCACACGCCCTTCCTGCTGCGCAAGGCCCAGCGCATCGAGGAATACCTCGGTCAGCGCTAAGTCCAGGAACCCCGGACACCGAACTGCTGAAACATGGCTGACCAGGCACGCATCTCGAATCTCGACTCCATCGAGTCCTTCCGTGTTGCTCTCATCGTGTTCATCAACAAGACCCGTCAGACGCTCGACTCCATGCAGGACGCGGTGAAAAAGTCCCGCGGCTGGGTGCAGACGGAGCAGCCCGCCTATTGGAACACGCAGATCCGCCTGCGGCAGAAGAAGCTCGACATGGCGCAGCAGGAGCTCATGAGCGCGCGCATGTCCGAGTTTGTGGATAATCCCACCTTCCAGCAGATGGCGGTGCGGAAAGCCCGCGCCGCGCTGGAGGAGGCGCAGGCCAAGGCAGATCGCACCAAGACCTGGGGGCGTGACTTTGACCGCACCATTGATCCGCTGGCTCGCAAAACGGACTCCCTGCGCGACTACCTCGACGGCGATCTTACCAAGGCCGTGGCCTATCTCGTCGAAATTCAGAAAATTCTCCAGGCTTACAACGAAACTCCTGCCACTCCCCCAAGTTCTCCTTCTTGAACTCGGTCTGCCCTCTGCCGTTCGCCGCCTGATCTTTACCGTTCACCGCTTATTGCTTACTGTTTAGCGCCTGCTGCCTACATATACCACTTACCGGCCCATGAATCTCATCCAAAACGCCCGCGAGCTTTCAGAGCAATGGCATGCCACCAAGCTACACTGGCGGGATGCCAAGGCGCTGGAGTTTGAAAAAACTTATCTGGAGCCACTGCCCGGACTCATGACCAAGACCGGCGCCATGATCAACGAACTCGAAACCCTGCTCCGAAAGATCCGCAAAGACTGTGAACAGCTCCCTTGACCTTCGCTCCTCGCGCATAGCCTCCCTGCACATCTCGCTGCGTGACACCATCGGCGACTTTGCCACGCGCAGCGAGCAGATCGCCCGCGAAATCCGTTCCAAGCGTTACACCTCCGAACAAAACCACCTGCAGCAGTTGGAGACGTTTGATGCCCAGCACGGCACCACCGTCAACCAAGTGGCGGCACAGTGGGATGAGTACGTGAAGACCATCCACGCCCGCCATGCGTTTCGCACGACGGCCTTCAAACGCTACGAGGACCGCATCAAGCGCGATCTGCCCGCGATGACGCAGAAGGAACGCGAGCGCTGGCTGGGACGGCAGCAGATGCGCCGGGTGCATGCGGATGCCATTCGCAAACGCGGACTGCAGCAGCTTGATCACAACGCAGACGCCCTGCTGTCGCGTCTGACCACCGCCAAAGAACGCCTGCTGGCAGTGCTGAAGGCATCAGGGGAGCGTCTGGGCCGCAAGACGGCGCCCGCACCGAACACCCATCTCACGCTGGCAGACATTCCCGCCCGCATCGAAGACATCGAAGGCCACGCGCAGGGCCTCGAAAACCAGCTCGGCACCGGCAAAAGCTCCGGCATGTTTAAGATGTTCTCCAAGCCGCGCGTGGACCTGCAGGAGCTCAGTCTCGCGGTGCTGGACTACGAAACCTGCCTGCAGGAATTGGACGCCGCCAAGGCTGCTGCTGCAGCGCAGTTGCAGGCGGAATATGATCATACGGACGCACTGGTGACCGCCGACTGGAACCTCACGGAAGAAGTCGCGGAAAAATTTCGGCAGGCCATGCGGCGGCGGCTCGCCACCCAAATTCCCGCCTGTCTCGCGCGCAATGAACGTCTCCTCGCCCGCAATCAGCAAAGATTCGAGGTGCAAAAAGCCGCCGCCATCGCGCAGGTCAGCGGCCCCCTCATGCACGAGCGGCAGCAGTTGAATGACCAGCATGACGCTGCGATGCATGCGATGCAGGCCGTGGCACAGCAGCGCTGGTTCAAGCTCCAGGCCGAGTGGAATCAGAAGATCCCGCCGCTCCTCACCGCCGTGGACGAGATCAAACTGGATCCCGCAGCGCAGTTCACGCCCTGGAGCACCACCTATCAGCCCCATGACCTCTTCCCCTACGCCGTGCGGCTGGGTGCGCTGGAGCTCGACCTGAGCACCACCGGGGCCATGCTTGCCAAGGAGACTCCTTTCGATCTGAGCGGGTATGAGCGCATCACACTGCCTCTGGCGCTTGCCTTCCCGCAGGAAGGTTCGCTGCTCATCGAAACCGACGACGACGGCGGCAAATGGGTGGCTGATGTGATGAACCACGTCATCTTCCGCCTCTTCACCCAGGCCCCTCCCGGCAAGGTCCACTTTACCATCATCGACCCCGTCGGTCTGGGCCAGAACTTCGCCGGACTCATGCACCTGGCGGACTACGAACCCGCCCTCATCAACCGCCGCATCTGGACGCAGCGCGAGCAGATCGAAGAGCGCCTCGCCGAACTCAACGAGCACGTTGAGAAGGTCATCCAGATGTACTTGCGCAACGAGTACGCGACCATCACCGAATACAACGAGCAGGCCGGCAGCGTGGCGGAGAAGTACCACTTCCTCGTCATTGCCGGGCTGCCCGCCGCCTTCAATGAATCATCGATGGCGCGCCTGAAGAGTATTATCATGAGCGGCGCGCGCTGCGGCGTGTTTGTGCTCATTCACTGGGACAAACGTCAGCCGCTTCCTGAAGGACTCAGCGCCGAGGATCTGCGCAAAAACTGCCTTCGCATCGTGCGGGAAAAAGGTGTCGTCAGCTTCAGCGGCATTCGTACGCTGGAGCTCGATGCACCGCCGGCGGATGTCATCGCCGCCGATCTCGCCCATCAGATCGGGCAGGCCAGCATCGACTCCAACCGTGTGCAGGTTCCCTTCAGTGTCGTCACGCCCAAGGAGATGTGGTCAGAAAGCACCACGAACGAACTCCGCGTCGCCATCGGCCGCACTGGCGCGACGAAGCTGCAGTACCTCGCCATCGGCAAAGGCACCAAGCAGCACGCGCTGCTCGCAGGTAAAACAGGCTCCGGTAAATCGACCCTGCTGCACATCATCATCACCAATCTGGCGCTCTCATGCAGCCCGGATGAGGTCGAATTCTATCTCATCGACTTCAAGAAAGGCGTCGAGTTCAAGTGCTACGCGGATAACAAACTGCCGCACGCCAAAGTCATCGCCATTGAGAGTGATCGCGAATTCGCCCTGAGCGTGCTGCAACGCATCGACGAAGAACTCCGCCGTCGTGGTGAGCTGTTTCGCAAGGCGGGCGTGCAGGATCTCGCCGGTTATAAGCGCGTCGGTGGGGGCGAGCCGATGCCACGCTCCATGCTGATCATTGACGAGTTCCAGGAGTACTTCACCGAAGACGACGCCGTCGCACAGGGAGCCGCGCTGCTGCTCGATCGCATCGTGCGCCAAGGCCGGGCCTTCGGCATCCACGTCTTCCTCGGATCGCAGACCCTCGGGGGTGCCTACACACTCGCACGCACCACGCTGGGGCAGATGGTCATCCGCATTGCCTTGCAGTGCAATGAAGCCGACGCCGCCCTCATCATGGACGACACCAACACCGCGCCGCGCCTGCTCTCGCGTCCCGGCGAAGGCATCTACAATGACGCAGCCGGTGCCGTGGAAGGCAACAGCCCCTTCCAAGTCGTCTGGCTCACCGACGAAGAGCGTGACGCCAACCTCGTCAAAGTCACCCAGCTCTCCAAGATGCGCGGCTTCAGCAAGAAGCGCCCCATCGTCTTTGAAGGCAACATGCCCGCCGACGTGCGCGACAACGCGCTGCTGAATGCCGCCCTGGAAAATCCGCCGGTCAAAGCCCTGGCTGATCCCAAATGCTGGCTCGGCATGCCCAATGCCATTAAAGGCCCCACCGAAGCCATCTTCCCGCGTCAGAGCGGCCGCCATCTGCTCCTCGTCGGTCAGAATGACGAAGCCGTCGCCGCCATCATCGGACTCGGCATGCTCGCCCTTGCCGCGCAGCAACCGCGCACAAATTTGGCGAAGTTTTATCTCGTGCACGGTTCCCTCGCCGACACACCCGAATGTGAATTCCTCGAAAGCATCGCCCGAGGCCGCGCGCAGATTTCACAAGGCCACGAGGCCCCCGATTTCATCGCTGAAATCCACGCCGAGATGAAGCGCCGCAGCGATGAAGGCAGCGCCGGAGATCCGCCCATCTACCTTTTCATCCACGGTCTGCAAAAGTTCCGCAAGCTGCGCTACGAAGAGGACTTCTCCTTCGGCGGCGACGACGCCCCCAAGCCCGGCAACCAGCTCAACGAGATCATCTCCGAAGGCCCGCCCCTCGGCATCCACCTCATCACCAGCCTCGACACCCTCAACAACGTCAACCGCTCCCTCAGCCGCAAAGCCGTCAGCGAACTCGGCATGCGCGTCCTCTTCCAGATGAGCGCGAATGACTCCGCCAGCCTCATCGACTCCCCCAAAGCCAGCATGCTCGGCCTGCACCGCGCCCTCTTCTACAGCGAGCACGAATCCCGCCTCGAAACCTTCCGCCCCTTCGCCCTCCCTGATGCCGGGTGGGTGGCGGAAGCCATGACGCAGTTGGGGAACTAGCCGGTGCCCCCATATTTCCCCTGACCTTTACCCACAAGTGGGCTTTGCTCACTGCGCGATGTCATGCAGATCATGCTTATCTCGGACTGATCTTCCTGGTCTCGAAGGCCAACGGCCTTCTGCACCACAGCGAAGGGTTGCCGAGCCCTAGCG